>VXNZ01000011.1 GCA_009840355.1 Chloroflexota bacterium | reverse complement strand
GTCGACGCCAACCCGCACACCAACGCCAACGGCTACGAACACGGCGACTGCTACGCCGACGTCGACTCGCACTCCCACTCCGACGCCCACGAACACGCCAACATCTACGCCAACGCCAACTCATACTCCCACTCTGACGCCAACATCTACGCCGACTCCAACAGTGAGTTTTTCGAATCCTTGGATTTCAGAGATATATTCACGCACGAATAGCCAGCGTTACCAATATGGCTATCGGCATGGCCGCGACGGATTCGGTAAGATTAAGGATGATGTCAATGTCTTCGGATATAATGGGATGCACTTTGGCATAAGGTCCATCAGATGGGACAGCAGAAGACAGAAGCTAGAGTTTAGCCTTTATGAATGCCTGAAGCCTTCGGAGTTCGTCAGTCTGGAATTGGATTCAAGTACATACACGAATCCTGATACGACCATCATGGGTTATATGGACGATGATGACTGCGAAAGCAATAGGACCACCAATCAGTTCTTCGAATTTGATGAGACTAGCAAGCCGCTTGAGAACAGGGAGTATGTCGCAGTAAGGCTCACATTGAGAAGTGGTGGTTCAAGTCCGCCTACACACACGCCAACCCCAACGGCAACCGCAACGCCGACTGCAACAACCGTACCCGGCGCGACGGCAACATCCACGCCTACGGCAACCGCAACGCCGACAATCGCGGAGGATATGGACACAGCTATTGCCATGATAGGGGAGCTGCATTCGGCGGTATTGATAAACGGCGTTTACACAGGAGCGGAAGCGAATCTGTCCACTTGCCTGAACGGCGCGTCGGATGGAGTGTTCGGGGCGGCAGTAACGCCGTTCAACGACATTCTGGGCAACTACAACACGCACAAGTCGAAAATCGAGCCGGGCGGGGTGTGCGGCATGCAGGGCACGGCGATGTTCGCCGCGATAAAGAGTGTGTCCGAGGACGAGTTGGCAATACTGAAGAGGGATAATCCCGCTTACGCCGCCCTGCTGAACACTTCGCACGGCAGGGCGTTCGAGCGCGATGTAGGCAATGCGGACGTAATCAAGCTGTACGCAACGCTTGCGTCCCCGCAGGTGTCCGGCGAGGCAAGCAGCGGCGACGGGGTATCGGGAGCGGCTCCGGTCAAGCCGACTCCTGTTCCGACGCCTAGAACCGGCGTGAGTGGCGTAGAATGTCTCGCAGTAGGCAATTCAGTCGAGCATTCACCGGCCTGGCGCAAAATAGAGATACTTAACTGTCTCGTATTTGACACGCCGCGCAGTTTCTGGGTTACGCAATCAGGGAAGACCACATCTACCAATGATTTGGCGTCAGCAACGGATATGCGATACCGATTTCTAGGTTACGGCGATTGGAAATGCACTTTCGTTTCTGATTTACCCATACCTTTGGATCATCCCTTTCTTCCGTCGTGTGTGAAGCACGATGTAGCATATGCAAGCCTTCAGAAATTTTCCGGCGAGGGTGATTCACCTGACGAGCTAGACTCTGCGTGGAATCCGAGGAACAAATATCTTGCCGATTATGAATTTCTTTATGACCTTTTGGAAGATGCTGAAAACTGGGGTGTCATCACACAGGCGCGTTGCTTAAGTTCATACCGTCTAAGTTTCGCTTTCGGCATAGCTTGCCAAATCGCGTTGACACAGGAAGTCACTTTGAAAAGAGCCTACGCAGTGCACTGGGGAGTTGCAACCATTAATAGCAAATGGTGGGTGGAAGGTTGGAGTTTGACAGATGCTGACAAGACAGACGCGCTTAGAAACTATCACTTCGTGGAAGTGAATAACACTCCGTAAGTGAGGTTGGTTGCGATTGGATTTAATGAGCGTCATATTATCGCCGTTCTTGATACTAATCACGGCGCTTGCAATTTCTGCTCTTTTCATATTCTTGATAGGAGCGGTGTTGCAGGCGTTTTGCGTAATATGGTCGCCGTTTGCGGGAATTGTATGCTTTCGCATCGCGCGCAGCGAGGGCTTGAAAGCTACTGACCATGCAATTTTTGGAGCAGTATATGCGCTGCTACTCTTGGTGCCTTGGATATATCTAACGCGGCGAATGCGAAACGAAGAATTCTCAAAGAGTGATTATGCGATGGCGTACATTTGCGTGTACGCATTCTGACTGAGCGTCATGATTTGCCACTGCATTTACGCTATATTCGCGACTGCGGATTCCAATTTATGGTACTACAGCTTGCTCAACATAAGACTTGCGATGTATTTGCTAGTTCCGATATCAATTGGTATATTTCTATTGATAAAATCTCTGAAATTGCTGTTACATAGACGCTCTACTGGCGAATTGTACAGGCATCTATACATAATGCCGTTCGCAGGCGCATCAGCAACCTTTACAATCGTTGTGTTTACTTGGCTTTTCCTATATGGCTTGTATTTCACCACCTTGTGAGAGAGCGAACCCATATGCGAAGTTGAAGGCTGCCAACGCCGCCAACGCCGCCCTGCTGAACACTTCGCACGGCAGGGCGTTCGAGCGGAATGTGGGCAACACGGACATCATCAAGCTGTACGCCACGCTTGCGTCCCCGCAGGCGTCAGGCGCGCTCCGGGCTTGCGCGCGGCTGCCAGACCTGGCTTATGAGAAAGACGATGCCGCCGATGACGATTACGCTGACGAAGGTTATGGAGCGGTCCACCAGCGCGATGGACACGGCCTCCGGTCGTCCCAGCGCAAGCAGCAGCACGCCGATGATGCCCGATTCGACGAAGCCCACGCCGCCGGGGATAGGCACGGTGCTCAGGATTGCCGCGCTCAACGCCGCTATCGCTATGAGAGCGAGCGGCACTTCCAGCCCCAGAGCCTGCGCCACGAAGTACAGCCGAGCCACTTCCAACACCCACGCGCCGCCGCCCAGCGCGATGACCGTAGGCATTTGCTTCATGCTGCCTAGCGTGCCGCTCTGAAAGCGGTGGAACTCGTCCTCCAACCGAGACGGCAGGAAGCGCGCGAAGCGAGGTCCCCACAACTTCATCGCTACGAGTACGCACAGCGATAGGACGACGACAAGGAAAATCCCCAGTATGACAACAATGTGACTCGGTATGACAAAAGAAGTTCCGGGTATCACGAACACCGCGGCGTCGGATATAGACCTCGCGGAAAATAGTAGGAATAGCGCGCTTGCCAGTAGTATCAGCAGCATGGAAACGACGTCCAGCACACGCTCCGCGAGCACCGTGCCGAGACTCCATGAGAAGCTGCCGCCGCTGCCCCGCGCGAACAGCCACGCGCGATAGCCGTCGCCCATCCGCAGCCAAGTGATGGAGTTGACGAACCAGCCGATGAGGATGTAAGTGGACGACTCGCGTATCGTGGGCAGCCGACCGTGCGGTATGTCGTCGAGGTCGCCTGTGTTCTGCGCCAGCATCCGCCATCGCTGCCCGCGCAGGATGAAGGTCGCGTAGTACAGCGCGAACGCCAGCAGATAGTACCAGGGGTTCATGTGCGCTATCGTGTCGAAGGTCGCGCTCCAGTCCGTGGGAAACTGTGTCAGCAGAAAGTACACGAACGCGGCAAATATCACGAACAGCAGCAGCGACGGCATCGAAAAGATGCGCCGCCTCAGTGGCCGCTGCTCATACATATCAGCGTTCTTATCGTGTTGCTGGTTCATAATCAATCAACTTAAACAGGCAATTCAAATAGGATGGATAGGATAAAAGCGATTGTTGATTTTCACCGCAGCGGCCGCTTTGCCGGCATACCCGGACGGCGTGGGTATCTTGCCGGTGTCCGGCTGTGCTTTTCTATGACCACCAGAGTCCTGTCGCCCAACATCCCAGATATGCTGACGGGCAGCGATTCTCGCAGACTGCCGCCTAGCGTGTCTAGCGCCGTCTCCGCGCGCGATAGTTCGGCGGCGATGTCGGCTTTCTTGTGCAGCACGACCACGCCGCCTACGCGCACGAACGGCAGCGTCAGTTCGGCGAGCGCGGCGACCTCTGCCACCGCGCGGGCGAACGCGATATCGAACCGCTCTCGCATATCCGCGTCGTGCGCCAGCGTCTCCGCTCTGCCGGTGCGCACCGACATATCGCGCAATTCCAGCGTCTCGACTGCGTGCGACAGGAACGCCGTTTTCTTCGCCGTGGAGTCGAGCAGAGTGCCGCGCATGCCGTCGAACGCCAACTTCATTGGAATGCCCGGAAACCCGCCGCCGCTGCCAACATCGACGAACTCGCCGGACGCCAGCAATTCCGGCGACAGTGCCCGCGCCGCCGACAGCGAATCCAAAAAGTGCAGCGACTGCGCTGCGTCCCAGTCCGTAATCGCCGTCAGATTCACGCGCTCGTTCCACCGCGCAAGTTCGGCGTAGTATCGCACAAATCGCCGCGCTTGTGCGTCAGTCAGCACGATGCCAAGCGCCTCCGCGCCTGCCACGAGATTGCCTGTCCGTATTTCCGCCGCCGTTGCCATGAGAATTGCCGTACAATGCCCTGGAATTATTTCACCCTTAACATACCCTTGGCGATGCAAGCGTACAAGACTATTAACAGGATGATACATTACCGCTCCCATGTAAGCAGTAATAGAAGGAGGCAAAGGCTATGGCAGACAAAGACGGACGCTTGGCAGGAAAAGTCGCTATCGTAACGGGCGCCGGCTCGCGCGGACCGGGCTTTGGCACGGGCAAAGCGGCGGCTACGCTGTTCGCGCGTGAAGGGGCGAGCGTGCTGCTAGTGGACGCCACGCCGGAGCGCGCAGAGGAAACGCGCGCGTCCATCGAGGAGGAAAGTGGCACTGCGTCCGTGATTCGGGCGGATGTTACGCGCGAAGACGACTGCGCGCGCATCGCCGAGACTGCGGTCGAGCGATACGGTAGGCTGGACATCCTGATGAACAACGTGGGCATCGGCAGTCCGGGCACGGTGCTCGATGTGCTGGAAGAAGACTTCGACCGCGTGATGGCGACGAATGTGCGAAGCATGGTCTTCACCAGCAAGTACGCCGTGCCGCGAATGGCGGAGACGGGCGGCGGCTCTATCATCAACATATCGTCGATTGCGGGCATTCGCGCGGGCAGCAGCGGCGCGAGCATTCCATACGCCATATCCAAAGGCGGCGTCATCGCGCTGACAACGCAAATGTCGGTGCATCACGGGCGCGACGGCGTGCGTGTCAACTGCATAGCGCCGGGTCCGCTATACACGCCTATGGTCGCGGGCAGGCTGTCGGACGAAGGGCGGGATTTGCGTCGCCGCAGCACGCCGCTCGGCACGGAAGGCAGCGCGTGGGACATCGCTTGGGCGGCGCTGTTTCTCGCCAGCGACGAAGCGCGCTGGATCACCGGCGTAACCCTGCCCGTGGACGGCGGCGTCCTTGCCACCACGCCGCTATCCATGCTTGAACATCTAGCTTAACATCGATGGACAGGATATAGAAAATCCGATAAATCCTGTTTATCCTGTTCGTCGAATCAATTATTTAGGAGGTAAGAAAATGGCTACATTCGTACTGGTGCACGGCTCGTTTCAGGGCGGCTGGATTTGGAAGCCAACGGCTGAGGTCTTGCGCGCGCAAGGGCATGAGGTTCACGCGCCCACGCTGGACGGCTGCGGCGAGCGCAGCAGCCTTATACGTCCGGGGATAACGATAGCGTCGCAGGCGCGGGAAGTGGCGGACATAATGTTCTACGAAGACCTGCGCGATGTCGTGCTGGTTGCGACAAGCACCGGCGGGTTGGTCGTCTGCAAGACGGCGGAACTCGCGCGCGACCGCATAAGAAGGCTTGCATTCGTGGACGCGCTCGCGCCGCAGCCCGGCGAGCTTGTCAGCAACATCGTGCAGCGCGGTCCCAACGCCCCGCCGATTCCCACCGCCGGCCTGACCAGAGGGCCCTCGCGCGAAGAGATGGAGACGCGCCTGTTCGCCGACTTGGAGCCGGAATTACGCACATGGGCGGTTGACCGCGCCACGCCGCATCCGGTCGAAGCATCAGACGCGCCCGGCGAGTTGGACGCATTCTGGGCGCAGGCGGGCGAGTGGCAGGGAACGCGCGTGGTGCGCTGCCGCCTCAGCCAAAACCCGCCTGAAGCACACCAGCGCCGCACCGCCGAGACGCTGAACGCCAGCTGGCACGAGATGGACGCGGGGCACTATCCGATGCTCAGCCACCCGGAAGAGCTGGCGGCGTTGCTGGTGTAGTTGTCAGTCGTCGGTTCACAGTTGTTAGTGGTTCGGCAACCATAGTCTGGCACGAGGCTAATAAAGGTGTCCAGGTGAGAGCGTATGACGATGACCAGCAAGGAATACAAGGAGGACTGGCTGTTCAGCAACGCGCTCGTCGCATTTGTGGGCGCGCTGATGCTCACTCAGCAGTGGCAGTCGTCCGGCGGAGCAATCAGTTTCTATTTCTTCGAGGTGCCAGAATTCGCCGGGTTCGCAATCTTCCTGATAATCGCCGGGTTCTTCGTGCTGTCGTTCTTCCTCGCGGTGGCGAGTGTGATTCCGCTGATTCGCAATGTCGCTCTTCGCATAGGCAAGAAGGTGTCCTTCGCTCTCGACTTCGTCGTGTGGTTGGGCTTCATCCTCAGCTGGGCCGCCGCGATTACCGACCTGCCCGTAGATCAGTGGTGGGCGGAACTGCTGCTCTGGGGCGGCCTGGCGCTGATCGTCTTCATGCTGGTGAAGATGGTGCTGCGGGCGGTGCGGGCGTAATGTCCTGTGAGGACGGGACACATTTCCATTTCAGGACCTTTCGCCAGCCACGTCAGCAAGAGCGGCTTTGAGCACTTGGAAGCATATCTTGGCTGTATGTTCGTCAGGCGTAAAACGCGATGCCAGCTGCTCGTACGGGTGGATATAATTCCTGAATTCTCTCAGGCCGTGTCCAAATTTATGCACGTCCAGTTTCAACAGCCCAATCTTATGAGCAACATCTATTAATTCCGATAGGTACCATTCCGGGAAGGGCTTTACTCTTCCGTTTCTCTTAGGGCTAGAGGGCGAACGATTAAATCGTTCTGGGTGATTATGGGCTGCTCCTAGCAGCACAGCCTCAAGGATGCTGCCACAGAGGAAAATGACGGAAAGATTCGCGCCACTTTGCAGACACAACTGTACCTCGTGCAATCGCTCTCGGATTACTTGCGAAACGGCGAAGTCTACGGGCAATTTCTGAATATCAGGTATCTCGAATTCTTGATTTAGGAATGCTTCCTCTGTTGAGGTGTCATTTGCCGTGGGTATTCCGTTAAGTGCCGAAACAATCTCTCTGCACTTCTTTAGGGAATCGGAATCCATTTCGATGGAGCCAAGCGCACATTGAGCCTCGTAAACATCAATCATTTCCGAAAGGACTTGGCCTACCTGTGTATCCGTCTCTTGATCCCAGAATGCACGTAATTTGTTCGCTTTGGAAGTGCCATACGTCTGAAATTCGATGCAGTGAATGTCAATGAGAAAGTTACTAAAGAATTGTCCGAACGTCGCATCAGAAAAATGTAAAACATAACCGCTACTCATCCCGAATACTTTCTCGAGATACATTTTGTCTGCGGCTGTGAGTCTGCTCATGTGATGACCTCCTAGAATCCCCTAGCCCCTATGATAGCATTGGGGATGTTGGTTTCTAGTTAATCAGTGACAGTCGCCGCGATATTCTAGAGGGGATCTAGGCATCCCATGACGCAGAGGGGAAACAAGAATTTCCTATTTTCATATACTATATTTGGGCACGGTTATGAGCCAGTTATCATTGTAGGATTTTCTCGCAAGAGTGAAAGCCCTGCTCAAAGTAAGGGGAAGGGGCAACGCCGTGATACTATTGGTTCAGATTGAGGAACTGCCCGAGGGCGGCTTTATGGGCTACCAGCGAAGACTTGCCTGACCTACTCGCCTACGCCACGACCGTTTCCGAAGCCACCGAGATTGCCAAAGATGTCGCGCAGAAGTTGATGGATTCCTATCTGGAGCATGGTGTTCCGCTTCCCACGCGCTGACAGGATAGACTTACAACATTGATGTTGGGCTACCCTGCTGCACGCCGCCGCTCCCGGTTGCGTATTGAATACAGAGCTTCGTCCACGCTCATTCTGCCGACCGGCCCCGACGCGTACAGCGAGCCGAATACCACGCCGCCTCGACTGAGCAGGAACTCGGTCGGTTGCACGAAACCGCCGCGGTCTTCCGACCACCACGCGCCCAAGCTCTCCGCTTCCTCGCGTGATACTCCGTATGCTATCGGGAACTTTGCCCCCGACTCTCGCTGCATCTTCTCCGCGTGCTCCGGCGAATCCGCGCTCACCGCGACAACGCTGGCGCCCAACGCTTCAAGCTCCGCGCTCTTTTCTTCCCACTCGGCTAACTGCCGAACGCAGTATGGTCACCAGTGCGCCCGGTAAAACAGCACCGCTAGGTAGCGCGAGGACATCTCGCTTGGCAGCGTCAGCGTATCTCCGCCGATGAGTTTCAGCGTGATGGATGGCAGCCTGTCGCCCTGCTGAAGTTTTTCCATGTCATCACCTTGCCATGTCAACGCTTTGAATATTGCTGCGCTATTGCGATGCGGAGCCAATGGCTAACCGTCGTCGCGTCCTTCCTCGACATCGTCCTCTTCGTCGTAATCATCGACGACATCTTCGGAAGGCTCTTCGAGGCGGCCTCCGACTTCGTACAGGAACTGCTCCAAGCCGGGCGAAAGCGAGACCGGCTCTTCCTCTTCTTCCGCTTCGGGCGGGGGCGAGTATGTGCGGTCGTAGTATGTCTCGAGTTGCTGAATCAGCGTGCGCACTTCGGAGTTGTTCTGCACGGCGCGGTTTATCTCCGAGTACTGCTGCTCGCCTCGAGAAGGGTCCGCGAGCGAGTCAGGCAGGTCGTACATCGCGCAAAGAACGCTCATCAGCCTTGCCGCGCCCATGTGGTCTTCGTCAAGCTGCACATACTGCGGCAGGTGCGCCATAAGGCTAACGGACGGCATATCCTCCTGCGACAGCGATTCGTGCACCATATTGACGATGCTCGTCGGTCCCTGATAGGTGCTGCCTCGCGTGGATACCAGCCCGGATGCGCGGCGCTCTTGTTCGCGGGTGAGGCTGCCCGTAACCAGCACCGGTCGAGTGTGCGGCACGGAGTCGTACATCCCACCGATGCGGCAGTATTCCGACACGCCGAAGTGCCGCAGCAGCTCTACTATCGCCTCGCAATAGTCTTCGCCGAACGCGTGTGGCTCGCGGATGTGCAGAAACAGGTAGTCGTGCTCGTCGCCGTGCGCGTAGTGGACGATGGTGTTGGGCGTGGTGAACACGCGCCGCCCTTGCACGGTGCGCATGCGCGGTCGGTACCGTGTGTAGTCGAAGTACTTGCCCGGCGTCGCCAGTCGCCCAAGTTCCTGCGCGCCGAGGAAGCGTTCCAGCCTGTTGAGCACCAGTGTGCCGACTCTTCCCACATCCACCCACGGTCGCAGCATCGCTATCGCGCGGACATTCCGAAGTTCCGGTACAGGCTCGCGTATCTCAAATTCTCCAATTCTCATTTAACCATCCTGACAGAATGCGCCATATTCTTCAAGTGCAAATGCGCCTTAAACCGTGAGACTATCAGCATAAAGCGAATTCCCGCTAGGCAACACGCAGAGCGATTTTCGGCAAACATAAAGCTCTGACACACGGCAATCCCAGGTCAATTTTTGCCGCATTATTGCCTCGCAGCTATTTTACACGCGCAAGCCGCGCAGTTAGGATATGCTGTACATTCAGAAGGACTCAAAAACCGGAGGTGCAGCAATGGATGTTAGTGGGAAGACAGCGCTTGTTACAGGAGGTGGGCGTGGCATCGGGCGCGGAATATCGCTGGCGCTAGCTCGCAACGGCGCCGATGTGGCAGTGGCGGATATAGTCGCCGAGAACGCGGAGAGTGTTGCCGACGAAGTAAGGGGGCTGGGGCGCCGTGCGTTGGCGCTCACCGTCGATGTTACCAGTCAGGATTCTGCAGACGACATGGCGTCCCAAGCGCTCGCCGAGTTCGGCGCGATCGACATTCTGGTGAACAACGCCGGAGTCATCGGTTCGGGAGGCTGGGAAGAGCGCGATATGCCGAACGAAGATGACTGGACGCTGATCTACGAGGTGAATCTCAGAGGCGTGGCGCGGGTTACCGACGCCGTAGCGCCGCATATGATAGAGCGACGGTACGGAAAGATTGTCAACATCGCGTCCATCGCCGGAAGGCGGGGCAGCAACCGCAACCCGCCTTACAATGCTTCAAAGGCAGCCGTGATAAATCTGACGCAATCGCAGGCGCAGATGCTCGCGCCGCACAACATCAATGTGAACGCTATCTGCCCGGGGCTGCTGTGGACTCCGATGTGGCAGCGCATCGCGTCGCGCCAAACGATGACGCCGAACCCGGAGGAGAAGACGCCGCGAGAGCTGTTCGTGGAATACGTGGAGAGAGATACGCCGCTCGGCAGAGAGCAGACGCCCGACGACATCGGAAACCTTGCCGCATTCCTTGCGTCCGAAGCCGCGATGAACATCACGGGGCAGTCAATCAATGTGGACGGCGGGTTGACTATGAACTAGGTTCTCGGTCGTCAGTTCTCGGTATTCGGCAGAGGTGAAGGAAAAGGGCCTGTGTTTTCTGTTCCATTTCTTTACTTGAATGTGCGAAGGAGCTAGAACTAATTTTCCAAATTCGTTGATTTAGGGATTGGCAGATAGGAACATGTATTCTAATATGTCTTCAGAGGTCGTGATGAGACCTAATTTTGAGTCTTATGGAGGCATATAGAAATGGCTAATGAGAGACACTGCACGCAGGGAGGCGCGTGCCCCGGGAATACAGCAACATGGCGGTACATGAGAGATGAAGACGGTAACCGGATACGCGCCAATCCGTCGCAATACGGCTACCCCGGGAATCGCAAGGAACGCTACCCCGGCTGCCCCAGTTCGATGACCGCTTCCACTCACTGCGAGCGGCTGTGGTACGAGAAGATGCAGGACGACTCGCTGCGGCGCACGGACACGATGAACGACCTACTGAGGAAGCTGGTGGGGCTGATCGAAGACCATACGGATGACGACGAAACGGACGGGAGCAGCTAGATGACATTGCCGGAAGGCTACAGGGATCCGCGCTGGATACCGATTTGGGAAGCTCACAGGCGGGTTGCGGAGGGTCTAAGTACTCCTGGAAATCTGGTGTACAATGTCGTTACCTGGAAGCCTACATACGACAAGCCAACGATAATAATCACACCTTCGGGTCCAAAATACGAAAATATATTCTTTGCGGATGGAGTTTCGCTGGCGCAGCGGGACATGTCTATTCCCCCTTCGTACTCAGTCCCGGTGAACTTTTCCAACTTGGGCAACATTGGACCCTCCGCCAGTCCTGCATTTGCCAGCAGATTAGGGGCTTACTTAAGGCATATAAAATCTGCTTGGGAGCAAGGCACAGGCAACAAACCACCACCACGAGAATAAGAATGTAGGAAATCCCTATCTGAAACACAAGTGATCCAATGGCAAGGATGGAACTAACCAATCCGTCCTTGCCATTATGGCTTATGGACAGTTCTCTCGGACTCAAATGCCTGATGCAAACCGAGATTCAGAGGGAAAGCATAGTATATGGCCTACGCACTTTTAACTTCCTGGGTGATAACTGCCATCCTCTTCATTGTATGGACAGCCATCATAACCACGATGATATACATCTTCAAAATATCCGTGCGCCGCTTTGACCTTGGAACTCCGGAGAAGATAGTTTTGCTTATTCTGATGATGGTACTTCTGATGGTACTTCTACTGATACCTGTAAGGATTTGTCAGATTGCGTTTGACGCCGTCGTCAATTAGTGTCTGTTCTGCTTTTATCGGCTGTTTATTATTTATTGGGGGGCTGTATGCTTCTTGGATACTGAATTGCCGTTTTGTACACTGCGTCAATAACAAACCGACACGCATAGTACCGATAAAATGAATCCACACGAAGACCTCACCATATACGACGCCGAGCAGCTGCTCGATCTGCTGCGAGAGTCCACCGCATTTCTGCGCTGCGTGTTCGACAATGCCGAACTGCCGGACTGCGAGGCGGAGGAATTACGCTTCGAGGAGTGTTCCCTTCGGCGCGTCAACTTCTTCAATCTGGCGTGCGACGACCTTACCATCGAGAACTGCCGGTTGCAGGATGCTCGCTTCGACAAGGCGGACATTCGCGAGGCGACGCTGCGCGACAGCCTGTTCAACTCGGCAAGATTTAGAGACGCAAGGCTTAACCTCAGCCGCATCGAGAATTGCGACATGACGCTGTGCAATCTCGATGGGGCGAACCTGTTCGGGGCAGACCTGTCGGGATCGCGCTTCCGCACGGTGGATTTCAGCCGGACGCGCATGGAGGGCGTGACGATAGACAAAGCCGACTTCAGCATGGCGACACTGCGCTTCAAAAAGTTCGCGGACGGTAAGATTAAGGGCGTCAACTTCACCGAGACCGATCTGACCGGCACAGATTTCAGCGGCGCAACATTCGAGGGCTGCCACCTGACCGGCGTAGTCGTCAGCGAACAGACACGCTTCGACCGTGCCGACCTGCGCGGCGCGTACATCTCCGGCTCCGGATTGGAAGTCGCAAGCCTGAAGGGCGCGATAATGTCCCGGCAGCAAGCTGACACGCTGCTCTTCGAGCGCTTTGGCATAGTCGTCGCCGAAGAGTAAGAAGCTAACATCGATAGATAGGATGGGAAGGACAAATCCCTTTTCTCTTGATAGATAAAGGCATACTGGCAGGCAAGAACGAATTCCCACAGACTCGGACAAAAGATGCGACTCACACTAGACAACCACATCGCCACCATCACCTTGGACCGCCCTGGCGCGGGCAACGCCATAGACGAAACGGCGGCGCATTTGCTGCGCGACGCTTGCGAGCAAGTGCGACAGGACGACGACGTGCGCGTGTGCGTCATTACAGGCGCGGGCGATGCATTCTGCGCCGGCACGGATTTCGCGGGCGAAGATCCAACGCCGGACGATTTGGATCGCCTGCGAGTGAGCGATGCCGTCGCCGCCATCGAAAAGCCCACAATCGCGCTAATCAACGGCGCCGCGATGGACCAAGGTTTGGAGATTGCGCTTGCGTGCGATCTGCGCGTGGCGGCGTCGGACGCGCGCCTCGGTCTGACGCACTTGTCCGCCGGCGTCATCCCTTGGGACGGCGGCACGCAGCGTCTGCCGCGTATCGTAGGACAAAGCCGCGCCACGGCGATGATCCTCACTTCGCGCCTGTTGTCTGCAGAAGAGGCGCTTGAATACGGCTTGCTGAACCATACGGCAGCGCGCGAAGATGCCAGCGGCTACACATATTCGCTGGCAGCAACCATTGCGTCCTACGCCCCAATAGCCGCTCGCTATCTCAAAGAAACTCTGCTCAAAGGCGCGGATATGACGCTGGCGCAAGGGCTTGGGCTTGAAGCGGATTTGACGGTCATTTTGCAATCTACGGCGGACAGGTCGGAAGGCATCGCGTCCTTTTTGGAACGGCGCGCACCGGAATATCGCGGCGAATGAGTGTGGCGAATGAGCGCGCCGCTGCCTGCCGCCTGTTATTCCCTGCTTCTTATTCCTGCTAGACGGCTATCCCCCCGGCGCCACCGCTTTCATCGCGGCCATCTGCGCATCGGCGTCCGGTTCGTTGAACACTAGGCGGATTTCGTCCACGCCGGCGTGGACGAATTGTTGCATCTGCTCTTTGCACTGCTCCGGCGTTCCCATGATGGTCATCGCGTCCACCATCTCGTTGCTTACCAGCGTCGCCGCGACATCCCGCTCTCTGTTCAGGTACGCCTGGCGTATTTCGTTCGCCTGCGCTCCGAAACCGATGCGGTGCATGTACTGGTAATAGAAGACGCCCATGCCGCCGATGTAGAAGGCGATATGCGGACGCTCTCGCCGCCGCGCCTCGTCTATGTCGTCGGTAACATAGATGGACACCTGCGGGCAGATTGCGATGTCGCTCATCGTCCTGCCCGCCGCTTGCGCGCCCTTTTCGATGTCGTCTATCAGCGGCTGCATTCGTGTGGGCGCTAGGAATATCGGCAGCCAGCCGTCTGCGATTTCGCCGGTCAGTCGAAGACTCGCCGGCGTCAAGGACGCTATGTAGATGGGCAAGTGAGAGCGATAAGGCTTGAATCGTATGTGAAAGCGGCTGATCTTGAAGAACTCGCCGTTGTGGTCGAGCCGCTCGCCCGCCGCCGCCTTGCGGATTATGCTGATGTACTCGCGCATTCGCGTCAGCGGCTTGTGGAACTGCTCGCCATGAAAATCTTCGATGACCAGTTTGCCGCTCGCACCAAGCCCCAAGAAGAACCGCCCTTCGGACATATTGTCCATGTTCAGCGCAGTCATCGCGATGTTGGACGGCGTGCGCGCGAACACCGGCACGATGCTGGTGCCGATGCGTATTCTTTCGGTTACGGCGGCAATCTGCGCGAGCGAAGTGAAGGCGTCCTCGCCCCATGCTTCGCCCATTGTGATGCAGCTGTATCCCAACTCTTCCGCCAACTTTGCCGTTCGCAGCGTGTTGCGCCAAGACGCGCCCGGCGCCCGCAGATTCGATATGCCTACCTTCATTTTCTTGCCCCCATCCTATCCTATCCATCCTGTCTATTAATGTTAGCCATTTGTGTCACAGTTTCAGAAATTGAATAGATATAAGCATAAACAAATGCAAAACATTTTAACTAACAAAACCCTAAAAACTCCTTGCGTGCGTTGTTCAGGGTTGGGTAATCTCTGTTCACGATACACGAAGTGCTGTTATCGAGTCTATGCACCGACAAGAAATCGACGACCACACGACAACGCGATTATACAATCGAAACAGGCACGCCAATCTGAGCTAATCAGCGCAAATCAGGTGGATTCAGGAGGAAATATGAAACTCGTTCGCGCTCGGGTAACCGACTTCAAATCAATTGACGACTCCGGATGGGTCGATATAGACGACGTAACCTCTATGGTCGGCAAGAACGAGTCCGGCAAGACGGCGTTTCTGGGCGCCCTGAAGCGGCTGAACCCCGTCGATGGCGACCAGGAATTCGAGCTGAAGGACTATCCCCGCAAGGGTTACGTGAAGTACCGGCGCCAGCACATGACCAACCCGGCAGTCGCCATTACCGCCGTTCTGACGCTCTCCGACGACGAAAAATACGAGATGGCGGAGCAGGTCGGCGCGGGTGTTATCGTATCCGAAGAGATTACGGTCTCCAAGAACTACAAGAACGAACTCTTCTGGCAGTTCGATATGGACGAAGGGGGTGTAGTGCAGCACCTGCTCACAAACTCCGAGCTGCCGCCGGAAATCGTCAACCACGCCAATGATGCATCGTCCGTCATGGAGTTGCTCGCCACGCTGGAAGCGCTCGATGTGAAGCCGGTCGCCGTCGGCAGGCTGATTACCAACATCTACAGCCGCTTCAGCGAGCGTGAGCCGCGCGCCGTCGTCGAGGACATCCTGCACTCTATGCTGCCGAAGTTCGTCTATTTCGACGAATACAGCACCATGCGCGGCAGAATTTCCATCCAAGATATGCTGCGGCGCGTAGAGGCGAACGAAGACCTCGACGAATCCGACCGCACATTCATGTCGCTGCTGTCGTTGGTCGGCGCGGACCTCGAAGACCTGCAAACGCAGATGAACTACGAGTACATGAAGGCAGAGCTGGAGTCCGCTTCCATCAGCATCTCCGACGAGATGTTCGAATACTGGGCGCAGAACAAGCAGCTGCGCGTGGAGTTCGACTTGTCGCCGGCAGATCCGAACGACACGCCTCCGCTGAACGAAGGCACGATTTTGCATGTGCGCATCTGGAACAATCGCCACCGCGTGTCTGTGCCGTTCGACGACCGGTCGAAGGGCTTCGTCTGGTTTTTCTCCTTCCTGACATACTTCTCCAGCATCGAAGAGCAGGAAGAGTGCGACCTAGTGCTGCTGCTGGACGAGCCGGGCTTGAACTTGCACGCGCTCGCGCAGCACGACTTCCTGCGCTTCATCGACGAGAGGCTCGCGCCAAAGCACCAGGTCATTTACACCACGCACTCGCCGTTTATGATCAACCTTGAGCAGCTCGACCGTATCCGTACGGTGCAGGACGTGGACGACAAGGGCACAATCATCAGTGCGGACACGCTCAGCAACGACGAGGACACGGTGTTCCCGTTGCGGGTCGCACTGGGGCACAATCTGGCGCATTCGCTGTTCCTCGCGCCGCACTGCCTGATGGTCAATTCGGCAGCCGACCTCATCTACCTGCAGATTCTCGGCGAGATTTGCGCGAGCAAAGGCTATCAGCGCCTCGACCCGCGCTGGGTCGTTATCCCGGTGGGTAGCTCCGACAACCTGCCGATGTTCGTCTCGCTGCTCGGCGATAGCTATGTCAGCGTCGCCGTGATGATGGATGTTACGCCGAAGAACAAGGAGCGGATGAAGCTGTTCAACGAGAACAGCGTCCTTCAGCGCAACAACCCGGTGAAGTGGGTGGAGGTGCAGAAGATCCGCACGGCGGACATCGAAGACATCTTCGAGCCTGCGTTCTACCTGAATCTGGTCAACGAATCCTACAGCATGGAACTGCTGGAGCCGGTCTCCGCGAAGGCGATCGCCGGCAAGGACCCGCGCATCGTAGAGCGTCTCGGCGACTACTTCGAGAAAGAAGAGATAGCGGGCGGTCAATTCGATTCGTACAGGCCTGCGGCATGGCTGCTGGAAAACCACGGGCGTCTGCGGAAGGAAATCAGTGACGACGCCATCGAGCTCGCGGCATCCATGTTCCAGCGAGTCAACGGTCTGCTGCCGAACGAAAACATCGCCAATGGCTTTGGCGGGGAGCATATCGCCAACCGCCGCAACGGTGGCAATGGCAAGAACGGTATTAACGGAGGCGGCCGATACGGCGACGGCATAGGCAAAACCAGCCGCACCAACGGTGCTGGCACCAACGGAACCAACGCCAACGGCAAGCGCCGAACCACCGTCCCGACGTTCGCGCTGTAAAGCCGGAATATAGGACAAGCAACTGAATAAGGGCTGGGCATGTAACACTTCATGCCCAGCCCTTTTCTGCGGGGCTCTCGCCTTTTCAATCCTGCATCTTTTCAACACTTTCTGCAGCGGGCCCAATGATGCACAACACATTTCCGGATTGCCAAAACAATGATATGAGCGCTCACCATACCAAGCGCACACAACATTAGGGCTGACAGCCCGCACGCCAGCGTTTAACATGCATGGGCAGGATTCGCGGGAAGGCAAATCGTGCACTCTGCCCATTCTGTCTGCAAAGAAATAGCCGTTCATCGGATAAGGTCATCGGGGCAAAATGAACACCTGCGCACAACTCACTTACGAAGGCGCTTTGCGGCGCGTGATGGGGCTTGCCGACTTCGAACGCTCCACGCACAGCCCGGGTCATTCATCGTTCCATCTCGAGCGCATGACGCTGCTGATGGAGCGGCTTGACAACGCGCATCTCGCCGTGCCGACGGTGCACATCGCCGGCACGAAAGGCAAGGGCAGCACATCCGCGATGACCGCCGCCATCCTCGCCGCGCAGGGATACAAGGTCGGGCTGTACACCTCGCCGCACCTGCACAGCGCGACCGAGCGCATCCGCGTTAATGGGCAGCCCGTCAGCGAGCGCGAGTTCGCCGATGTCGTGGATAGCATCTGGCATGTGGTCGAAGATGTGGGCGACAATAGCGGCTACGGCGGCGTTACTACATTCGAGGCGATGACGGCTATGGCATTCGTCCATTTCCGGCGCATCGGCGCGGACTTTCAAGTGATGGAAGTTGGACTGGGCGGCAGGCTAGATTCCACGAACATCGTTGAGCCACGAGTGTGCGCCATCACCAACATCAGCCTCGACCACATCGCGACGCTGGGCGACACCATCGCCAAGATCGCCTTCGAAAAGGCGGGCATAATCAAGCCCAGAACGCCGGTCGTGGTCGCGCCGCAGTCCGACGAAGCGATGCAAGTGATAGCTGATGTCGCAGACAAGCGCGGTGCGCCATTGTTGTCTGTCGCCGACCGCTTCTCGTGGCGCAAGCGGCGCTCCGACATTCGCTCGCAAGCCTTCACGCTCACCGGCGCCGACTCGGAGTACGAGCTAGAGACGCCCTTGCTCGGCGATTACCAGATGGAAAATGCGGCGACCGCAGTGGCAATCGCGGAGACGCTAATCGCGCAAGGCGTGGCGTTGGAATACGATGCCATCGTGCGCGGTATCCTCGATGTGCATTGGCCCGCGCGCTTGCAAACGCTCGCCATGCCGGAAGATGGCGGCAAGCTCCTAGTCGTTGACGGCGCGCACAATCCCTATTCTATGGAACGGCTAGTCGAGGCGCTACCCGGCTACTTCGCATACGACCGGCTCATCCTTATATTTGGCGCACTCAGTGGACACAGCGCCGCCGGGATGCTGCGCGCGCTCGCGCCGTTGTCTCCTCTGGCGCTCGCCACGCACTCGCGCCATCCGCGCTCCGCATCCGGCGAAACGATAGCGCAAGTCGCGCGAGAACTCGGCATGGAAGTAATCCACACATCGGAAAACGTAGGCGAAGCAACACGCCACGCCCTATCCCTTGCAACCGAGCGCGACCTGGTGCTTGGCACTGGCTCCCTATCCGTAGCCGCCGAAGTAACCGAAGAAATCCGGCAAATTCCCCCTGAACTCTACCCCTACATGAGCATGCCGCGCCGGTGACCGGAATAGGATGTACAGGACGGCCGCTTGTACATGCCGTTGAATGCGCCGTCTGCCAGAAGTGTGCGTCCAATCGCATTCCCAATCGCACACGAAACTAGGGCATAGTGTTGCCTATCCCATCAACTCAAGAAACCCCGCCCGCCTATCCTTAACCCGCATCCCCAATGGGTGTATGATATATATGTGCGGGTTTCGTTGGAATGAGCGGCATACTTCGATACGCTAATTTCCTCGCCGGTGCATGCTGTGCCGTTACTCGCACTGATGGCTGTGTTAAACATCTAGGAGAATGTGGCAATGGAAAACGGAAGGAAGCGAGTCGTTATCACTGGCATGGGTGCGGTTACACCGCTCGGAGATTCTATTGATGCGTACTGGGCGAGCCTGAAAAAGGGCGAGTCCGGCATCGGCACCATGACGCTCGCAGACCCTACGGATTATCCCTGCAAGGTCGCCGGCGAGATTCCGGACTTCGACCCGGGCAAGTATATCAACCCGCGCGAGGCGAGGCGAATGGCGCGCTTTTCTCAGACAGCGGTCGCCGCAGCCGCGCTCGCAATCGAAGACGCCGCGCTTAACCTGTCCGCCGAGGATGAAGAGCGCATGGGCGTAGTGATGGGCAACGGCAACGGAGGTTTCCCGGACACGGAGGCGAACGCGCGCACGCTATTCAACCGCGGTGGCATGCGCATTAGCCCGTTCTTCATCCCGATGATTCTGCCGAACATGGCGGCGGCGAATGTGAGCCGCCTATTCGGACTGAAGGGCTACACTTCCACCGTGATTACGGCTTGCGCGGCTGGCACGCAAGGCATCGGCGAGGCTGCGGAGGCGATACGGCGCGGCGCGGCGGATGTCGTGCTTGGCGGCGGATGCGAGGCGGGCATCTGCCAACTCGGGCTTGGTGGGTTCAATGTCATCAAGGCGCTCAGCCGCAGCGAAGTGCCGCCGGACAAGGCGAGCCGCCCGTTCGACGCCAACCGAGACGGATTCGTGCCTGCGGAAGGCGCGGCGATTCTGGTGCTGGAAAGCCTAGAGCACGCGATGGACAGAGGCGCGAACATCCTCGCGGAAGTGTCCGGTTACGGCGTGTCGTCGGACGCGTTCCATGCCGTGCAGCCGGACGAAGACGGCGCGGGCGCGGCGCGCGCGATGCGCTGGGCTATCGAAAACGCCGGCATGCAGCCCACCGACATCGACTACATCAACGCGCACGGCACGTCCACGCCCAAGAACGACATGGTGGAGACGCTGGCAATCAAGAAAGTCTTCGGCGAGGGCGCGTACGATGTACCAATCAGCTCCACAAAGTCGATGATAGGGCATGCGCTCGGTGGCGCGGGCGCACTGGAAGCGGTCGCCTGCGTCAAGACAATACAAGACGGCATCATCCACCCGACCATAAACTACGAGACCGCCGATCCCGACTGCGACCTTGATTATGTGCCAAACGAAGCGCGGCAGGCGCAGGTAAACACAGTGCTGTCCAACAGCTTCGGCTTCGGCGGCCAAAACGCCTGCATAGTCCTGTCCCGATACGCCTAACCGGACACGAAGAAGCGAAAGTACGCCTAATCGTAAAGGCGATAGCCAAGCACAAAATAAAAAGGGCGCGACAATCGTCGCGCCCTTTTCCTGTATTCGCTAATTGCTGATGGCTTCCTTCACCATGCTGCTCATCATCAGCTGCATCGCCATCGTGTGGGTGCACTCTCCGCGGCTAGCGAAGTAGAGGCAGTTGCAACGCCATTTCCCCGATTCGTAAGTGAGTTCGTGGTCGGAATTATCGCCTCGGAAGGTTGCCTGCAATCGCATAAGCGAAACGCGCCCTTCCTGCATGGCGTAATCCTTTGCCTTCTCCATCTTCCTCACGAGGCTTGAGTCCATAAAGTTCCCTCCTGCTGCCGGCTGTCCCAGCGCCGCCTTGTTCTGCGTGTGCATCAATTTTATCGTTAAGCGAGGCAAAGCGTCAATCAAAAATACGGCGGTGGGACGGGTGGATTGGGGAACGTGCGAGTTTGGCGCAATCGCTGTGTGATTCTGACGTGGCTGACTAATGGCGACTGCCGGGAGATGGGAAGACAACAGCGAGTATTGGGATAATTTTAAGGGTATATCTACGAAGCCCGCAGCAGAGGCATATATGATCCAGGGCATGATGATGCAGTATCTGACAACCATAGGCACTTCGAGCGTCTTCAAGGATTGAACATAATATCTGTGTGAAGATAAAATTGCCGTATCGCCGCGCTTTCATCATTCTATTCGCGCTGGGAGTATCGCACATGTGCCATGCCGCCTGCTCGCTCACGTCCGTCCCTGCATCCGATAATACCGCCGTCTGCGTAACCGACGGACGGACGCTCAGTGTAGCCTTCTACGCCTACTTCGCGCCCGTCAGCCACAGCGCGGACGAAGACCGGCGTCCGACGGCTTCAACACGCATCTGGGCTATGAGTCAGACCTGATGACTGCGCTTGAGGCGATGGAATCTGCGGGGCTGTCGTTCTCTCTCTCGCCGATACAGGCTTGAGACGACATCTGGCTGCTGTCCTCCACGCCTGATTACAACATCGAGGGTGGCGGCATTACCATCTTGGACAGCCGCACTAAGAACGCGACGGGCGATGAGGTCGTCGCTTTCACATCGGGGCATATCGCGTTTCGCCAGTCGCTGCTGGTGCTCGCCGAGGAAGCCGAACGCCTAGACAGCCATGACGAGCCGGGCAGCGATGTGCGTATAGGCGCGCTGGCGGGCAAGACCGGCGAGGCGCGCTTGCTGATTCTGACAGGTCTGTCGGACTCGGACGGCACGCTCGCCGCCGGAACGCGCATCGAGACGCCTCAGGGCGAGGTCATCGCCGCCGGCAGCGCCGACTACTTCATCACCGCGGCGGGCGAATCGCCGTCTCTGGAGGGCAGAACTCGCTTGCACCCACCCTCGGACGACCTACCGCAAGTCATATACCTCGGCGACGAGCTTGGCGAAGATGAACTGTTGGACGCGCTCGCAGACGGCATTATAGACGCCATAGCGCGCGGCGAAATCGGCAACAGCGATGCGGCGCATGAATCGGGCGGCGCATTCGTAGTAACCGCGCTCGACTCCGGGTTTGAATTGGGCGGGTTCACGCTTGCCGTCGAGAACGCCGCCCTGCTGATGTGCTTGAACGAAAAGATAGACTATCTCACCGACGGGCGGCGCATTGGTTACGCTCAATGGCACGCCGACCCGTCAGTGTTCATGTAGTGCGCTCAGGCATGGAAGCCGGAATGACCGATAGGTATGAATGGGGTAAAGGAGATAGAGTTGATTATCCTTTATCCTGTGTATAGATGTTAGTTACCGCGCCCCGGATACAACTTCAGCACATCCGGCTGCGGCGGGTAATACTTGCCCGGCGCGACATCCTCCGCCTCTATTCGCTCCTTGACATATTCCTCTGCCCACTCGTGCTCTTCTACCCAATCGATGACCTGCTCCACGATGCACTCCGGCACGACCACCACGCCATCGTCGTCCGCCACGATTAGATCGCCCGGGCGCACCGCGACTCCGCCGCAGCCGATAGTAACATTCGCCTCGAACGGGTCTATCTCGTCCGCGCCGCCCATCGGCGTCCTGCCGCCTGCGAACACCTTAAGCCCGTAGTCCTTGACGATGTCCAAGTCTCGAATTGATGCGTCCGTAACAAGCCCCGCCGCGCCCCGCATCTTCAGTTGCAGCAGCTTCACATCGCCGCCGATAGCCGCGTACTTCTTGCCCATTCCGTCGATGACCAGCACATCGCCCGGCTCGCACGAACCCATCGCCTCGTACTCCGGTGAGTCCGCGCCGCGATGCGTCTCTTCCACAATGTCCTTGCGCGGCGGCACGAACCTCAGTGTCTTCGCTCGCCCGACAAGCATCCCGCCCGGCGTGAACGCATGCACATCGCGCATAAAGCAAGGCTCGTACCCAAACGCCCGCACCGCGCTGTAAACCGTAGCCCCAGCCACATTCTTATACCGAGCAATAATCTCAGGTGTGATAACGCTGTCTGCCATAACAACTTCTCCTATGTGCAATGTCCTGTAAGTAATCACATCGTGTCTGATGGTAACATGAACCTTAACATGAACCCGCTGTCGGTTTCACGAGACTAGGGTTTAAGCGAACATTACCTGTCGTTTCCTTGCCTATCCTATCCGTACTAACTGTCATGTCCATCCTGTTAAACTGCGCAAGTGTGATAAGATTAGCGGTGGGAGAAACTAAACCTAATCCACTAACGAGGTGATATACATGACGACAATGCTGCCACAAGAAGAGTATAAGGTCGTCGGCACGCGCCCGGTGCGGCACGACGGCGTCGATAAGGTTACCGGACGCGCGCTTTACGGCGCGGACATGAACCTCGCCGGCTTGCTGCACGGCAAGGTGCTGCGAAGTCCGCACGCACACGCCCGCATCTTGTCCATCGACACCAGCAAGGCAGAGGCGCATCCCGATGTGAAGGCGGTCGTTACATCCGCCGACCTCGCGCCCATGTCCCCGATTCCGCAGGTCGCTCGACAGGGCGTCCCCATCGGCGAGAACATCCTCGCCAAGGACAAAGTGCTGTACAAGGGGCATCCCATCGCGGCCGTCGCAGCCGTCAACCCGCACATCGCGGAAGAGGCGCTCGCGCTCATTGATGTGGAGTACGAAGTGCTGCCCAGCGTGTCCAACGTCGAAGACGCTCTCAAGGCGGACGCGCCCGTGCTGCACGAGCACTGGATCGAGCGCGGCGGTGACGACAATATCGCAGCCAGCAAGAATATCGCCGACCACGAGCAGCATCTGCTTGGCGACGTTGATGCCGGCTTCGCGGCGGCTGACCAGGTTTTCGAGCGCGAATACCGCACGAAGACAGTGCATCAGGGCTACATCGAGCCGCACACCGCGACGGCGTTCTGGGCTGCGGACGGCGCGCCCAATGACCGCCTTACGATTTGGAGCAGCAGCCAAGGGCACTTCGCCATGCGAGACAGCACCGCTCAGGTGCTGGGCATCCCCAACTCGCAGATTAAGGTCGTGCCGATGGAAATCGGCGGCGGTTTCGGCGGTAAGACGCTGGCGTATCTCGAAGCAGTGTCGTCCGCGCTCTCGCGAAAGACCGGCAAGCCCGTAAAGTCCACGATGACGCGCACCGAAGTGCTGGAGGCGTCCGGACCGACCGCAGGCGGTTACCTGAAATGCAGGATTGGCGTTACCGATGAAGGGCGCATCACCGCCGCTCAGATATACTTCGCCTTTGAGGGAGGAGCGTATCCCGGCGCGCCGCTGCCCGGCTCTTCCGCAGCCGTGTTCGCGCCGTACTTCATCGAGAATGTGCGCATCGACGGCTACGACATTATGACGAACAAGCCCAAGACGGCGGCATACCGCGCGCCCGGCGCTCCGATTGTGTGCTTCGCGTCCGAGAGCCTGATAGACGAAATCGCGAAGGCGCTCAATATGGATCCGGTAGAGTTCCGCCTGCTGAATGTCGCCACGCCTGGCACGCGCAGAGCGGACGGCGTCATGAACGGTCCCATCGGCGCAAAAGAAACGATGGAGGCGATACTGGCGCACCCTCACTATAGCGCGCCGCTCGAAGGCGAGAACCGCGGGCGTGGCATTGCGATGGGCTTCTGCCGCAACAACTCCGGCATGGCGTCCGCCATCGCCAACGTGCTGTCCAACGGCACGGTCAGCCTCATCGAAGGCAGCATGGACATCGGCGGCTCGCGCACCGCAGTCGCGCAGATGTTTGCCGAGACGCTCGGCCTGCCAATCGAGGATGTTATTCCCACAGTGGGCGACACAGACACTATCGGCTACACATCCACATCCGGCGGCAGCGGAGTGGCGTACAAGTCTGGTTTCGCAGCGTTCGAAGCCGCGAACGATGTCAAGCGCCAGTTCATACAGCGCGCCGCGATGCTCTGGGAGGCGGACGAGGATCAGGTGGAATACGTAGATGGCGGTCTGCGCCACAAGTCCGACACCGAGCTCACGATGTCCTTCAAGGAACTGGCGTCTCGCATGCCGGATACGGGCGGCCCCATCGTCGGCAGGGCGAACATGAACCCCGGCGGCTCGGCAGGCTCATATGCCGCGAACATCGTCGATGTGGAAGTCGATCGAGAGACCGGCAAGGTTGACATTCTGCGCTTCACTGCGTTCCAGGATGTTGGCGTCGCAGTGCATCCCAGCTATGTCGAGGGGCAGATACAGGGCGGCACGGTGCAAGGCATCGGCTGGGCGCTGAATGAAGAGTACTATATGAGCGACGACGGCGCGATGCTGAACAGCAGCCTGCTGGACTATCGTATGCCTACCGCGCTCGACCTGCCGATGATCGAAGCCGTAGTATTGGAAGTGCCGAACCCGGCGCACCCGTTCGGCGTTAAGGGCGTAGGCGAGGCGAACATCGTCCCGCCGCTAGCCGCGCTAGCCAATGCTATCGACGGCGCAGTCGGAGTCCGCATGTTCGACCTGCCCATGAACCCGCAGGCGGTTACGAAGGCGATAGGGGAGAGCGAATAAGGCGAAGTTCACATTTGCCCGCAATAAGCGTTGCCCCCGCCAAGTAGTCTTGGCGGGGGCAATTTACATTGTGCTAACCTGAGAAGTGTCAGTCACCCAAGGGTGCGCCTCAACGCAATATCAATTTCTGTCATCGGCAGGCTGCCAATTACGCCCTCAATTTCCGATAGCATTATGGTTGCCAGGTTGTCGGTCATCACTACCGAATCAGTAGATAAGCCTGACTGTCGTTCCTCAGGAGTCGATAGAATAACCGACGCAGGACTTTCGTGATTAGCTCGAAACATTCGGCTGGTAATCATTGCAACAGTAATTTGAGATAGACCGGTCTATAGACCGTCTGCTTGAATAATCAGGGCTGGCCTCCGACTAGAAGTGCGTAAGTCGGAGTGGGGAAACAGTAGAAGTACAACCTCACCTCTTCTGTATCTTTGACTCGTCGTAGTCATCGTAGATTGCCATCTCCGGAGATTCCCAGTCTTCTATGAACGTCGAAAGCCTTTGTCGCAACGAAGCTGCCTGTTCCTCGTCAATACCGCGCTGTCTCAGGTCCATAGCGCCATTCTCAAGGAAAGTTACTATCACTCTCGTATCATCGGGCACCTGTGGAGATTCGGACAACTCTATCTTTCCATTGCCGTACCTACCCTCAATGCTTAGTAGCATGACTGTCTCCTCAACCCGATTACGATTTTCCGTCCATATAGAAAGAGATGATACACCATTTGTATCATCTCTATCGTGCTCGTTCCTTCAGATTACTGTCAGCACTGTCAGCCGCACATCTGCTGTTGTTGTTGCTGCTGCGCGAACCGCCTGTAAATCTCCTCGTCGCTTAGCGTTTCTCTGCCGAACC
The DNA here is from genome assembly GCA_009840355.1 of Chloroflexota bacterium. NCBI lineage: Bacteria > Bacillati > Chloroflexota > Chloroflexota bacterium. The sequence continues at coordinate 64,063 of VXNZ01000011.1, read as the reverse complement.
ATTCGTCTTCGATGACTTGACCGGCGCTCGCTATCTTGCCTATCACCGCTGTTGCCATATCGATGACTTGCTGCGGCGTGGTGATTTCTTCTACCGGCACGCGCTCGACTTCGAGTATCGCTTCGGTCAGGGCGCGCATTAGCTCCACAGGCGCGATTTGCGTTGCCGATAGCCGTGCCTTGATCAGGCTCTGCAAGACTGACGAGCCCGGGTTTCGCAGCAGCAGCTCCGCTGTTACTTCTTCCCGCCGCTCTACCGACACGCCAAACGAGCTTGCGAGGTCGCACAGGCAATTCAGCAGCGCATCGTTGCCGTCTGCGTTGGCGCCTGATCTGGCGAATTCGGCGTGCTTGGCGGCGGTGTCCATGCCACGCGCGATGCTTTCGGCGCGCTCCATCCAGCGTCCCAGCCAGATGAGGTTGTACGCCCGTGAATCCGTCATCCACCCGTCTCTAGCGACTCTAATCGATTGCGGCTCTGCCATCGTCTGAATCAAATTGCTGCCTCTTTCTTGCGGTATCCTCTAATTTGCCGCGTCTTCTTGCCCTTCAAATCCCTGTCCGTCAAGCACTCTTAGCGGAAAAGTGGGGCTCGGCCAAGGCAAGGAAGGGTATGCCGTTGACTTTGCCCGCTATCAATTCTACGCCTGCGCGCGGCGGAGTGTGTTATCAACTTGTAAACTCTTGGCTGTAAACTCTTGGCGCGTCCGCTTCGTATATTAACCCGTTATTAAGACACCAGGGCGCGGGTCTGCGCTATGCGGACTTCGCCTTCTCGATAAGGCTCATAGCGTCGTCGAACGACACGCTGTCGGCGGACGGCATTGCCTGCGCTACGACCACATCGAGCCAGCCCGTACCCTTCGACACGAACGACCCTTCGACAGGCGATGCCTGCGTATAGTCCCGACCGACGGCGAACTTCACGAGGTCGGCGCCTCTGACGATGGACTGTCCGCGTGTTGGGTCAGAAGGCAGCCAGCCTCGCGCAGGATGCAGGAATTCCAGCCACGCATGCGTTTCGCCGACCTGCCCGCACATCAGCCCGCTGACATAGCGCGCCGGAATGCCCAGCGCGCGCAGCATCCCAATCGTCAAGTGCGTCATGTCTTGGCAAACGCCCTGCCGCGTGCCGATCACCTGCTCCGCCGTCGTGGCGACTGTCGTGCTGCCGCGAATGTAGGTGATATTCTCATGCACCCAGCTCACGATGCCATCCACCGTTTCCAGCAGACCCGCGCCTTTGCCAACCGGCTCGCCCGTGTTGCCGCCGATAATCTGCCGCGCCATGTCCGCGACCATATCCGGATGCACCATCGGTGTGGACGACAAGAACTCGTCTGCGCTCGCGTCGTATCGCAGATTGGCGAGCGCGACTTCTTCCAGCGCAGACGGTGGGCTGTCGAGGCGCACACTGCCCACGGCGAGAATCGTCAGGTTTCGATGCGGCGACGACAGGCGGACGCGGTGTGTCGGGTTGCCCATGCTGTCCTTGTACTGCACCGGGCGCGTGGCAGGCACGGTTATCACCGCCGATGTGAGCGGCGTCTGATAACCGTCTTCGCATGCCGAGACTCTCAGGAAGTTGTCGTTGAGGATAACGGTGTCAGTATAGACATAGCGGGCGCCGTAGGTGTAGCCGACGAGCGTGCCCGCATCGCTTACCGCACCACCCAAGTCGGCTTGCATAGACCACCCGATGAGTTGTTCGTGACGCGGTTGCCCGCTTGCGATACCCTCGTCAGCCCGCCAGGGAACGCAGTCGCCTCGCCGCGCCCATTCTGCACCGCATACACGCGCAGGTCGATGTAGCGGTCTTCGTACTCGCCCGTCTCTTCGTCGAATATCACGTGCCGCGTGAAATCGATGGTCTCCTGCGCTATCATCGCGCGCGGGTTCTCGATAATCTGTCTCGTCAGCTGCGTGCGATAGTTGCCCGCGAGGTCCGGCATTATGTACACGCCCAGCCCGCCGTAGCCTTGCCGCGTCTTCAGCACCATCTTGTCCATGTTTTCCAGCACATAGGCGCGGCTCGCCGCATCGTCGAGGTCGTAGCTCACCGCTTGCTCCAATATCGGCTCTTCGTCAAGGTAGTGGCGTATCATCTCCGGCACCCACAGGAACACCAGCTTGTCGTCCGCGACGCTTGTTCCCATGCCGTTCACCAGCACGACCTTGCCGTTCAGGTAGGCGTCCGTAAGGTGCGGCACGAATATCTCCAAGTCTTCCACGCGGCGGTAAATCAGGTCCACGCGCGCATCGCCGTCCAGCGTCTTCATACACACATCGCCATCATAGCCGATGTACAGGTCACTACCTTCTACAAGCGGAATGTCCAGCAGTTCGGATAGGTATCGATGCTCGAAGAACGCCGAGCCGAACTTGCTGTCGGTCAGCAGCGCGCAGGTTGAATTGGGATTGTCGCACAATGATGCGAACATGTCTAGGTATGTGTCGCGTATGTCGTATGGAACGATGTCATAGGCTTCGCAAAGCTCCGGGAAAATCTGTCGCGCGATTTCCATCGTCTTGAGCTGATATGTGATGCCGGACGGTATGCGCAGGTTGTCTTCCAGCACGACATACTTGCCGTCGCGCTGCTGCACCAAGTCGATGCCGTAGATGTGCACGAATACATCCTTCGCTGGCAGGAAGCCTTGCAGCTCAGGGTAAAAGTACTGGCAGGAGTACACAACATCGTCGGGCACGACCGTCTGCGCGCCGGCGTACACATCCAGCAGGAAGGCATTCAGCGCGCGCAATCTCTGCTCCACGCCCGCCTTGATATTGCGCCATTCGTCCATCTCGATGATGCGCGGGATCCAGTCCGTGGGCACGGGCCTGAACTCTTTAGGGTCAAGCGCAAACGAAAAGGCGTCCAGCTTGACCTCGCGGTTAGCCTGCCGCCAGCGTTCGCGCATGCTGTCATCGCCCAGCCCGTCAAGCGCCGCCAAGACATCCGAATATACGGCGCGAACATCGCCCGCATCGCTGCGATACTCGCTAACCGTCGTTTCGCTATTCTGCGGCAACTGCGCCATCATACCAGCCTCCATTCGCCAACTAATCATCGGCGCTCATGATACAGCAGACATGTTACACGTATGTATCGTATTGCGAGAACAACACGACGGCATATTCAGGGCTTTTCGATTATTCATGTCATTTCGAGCGAAGCGAGAAATCTAAACGCGTTGACTACGGACAGGCTTGTTTCCACACGGCGCTTTTAGACCCTTCACTTCGTTCAGGGTGACAACCGAAAGACCCTGCCTACGAACCTGCCCCTATCTATGCCCCGGTGCATATTCCGCCAAGTGCTGGCGCAGCAGCACGCGCGCGCGGTGCAGCCGCGATTTGAGCGCCGATAATGTAATCTCAAGCGCTTCCGCCGATTCTGCGCTGGACAGGCCTACGACATCACGCAGCACTACCGCGGCGCGGAGGTCGGGCTGCAACATCGCTATGCCTTCCTGAATCTTCTCGCCCAGCTCGGAAATCATCGCGGACGGCTCCGGCGATTCGTCCCAGCTCGGCACATCGAGGTTTTCGATGCCGACCCATCGCAGGCTGCGCGCGCGCTTTTCGCGGCGAAGGCGCATTAGCGCGGCGTTCACGGTGATGCGGTACAGCCATGTCGTAACGCGAGATTCGCCGCGAAATCGGTCGAACGCGCGAAACGCCGACAAGAACGCTTCCTGCGACACTTCTTCGGCGTCGTGCGGATTGCCCATCATACGATACGCGACATTGTAAACGAAGTCCGAGTACATCTCGATGATGTCGTCGAACTGCATGGGCTGCTCGGGGCTTGCGGAGTCGTCCATATTCTTCAGCGAGGCGATGTAAACAAGATATACAGAATAGACCGAGTTGCCATTTGCCGAATCTCACTCGTAAAATTGCTTGCATCCAATTGTAATTCAGAGCATCGTATAAGTGAAACACTACTATAGGCTTGGTATCAGCTTGCTGATATACTGCAATCCAATCTCACCAATCTCGCCCTTTGCCCGTCGGAGAGCAAGGATCTGTGATATGGTGTTTCATCGCATAATTTTTGGATAGTCTCAAAGAATAAATCTCGCGCTGGAACTTGGAAATGATGATGTCTGTGCAAAGCCGCATACTTCATCCGATAATGCGCCTGTTTGGACGCGGCGCGATGCCGCCGGCCTGCGCAGAGGCGCGCGCGTACTCGTCGGAATACATTGACGGCGAGATGACGGACGCCGAGTTGGAGCAACGGATTCGCCTGCACATAAGCGGCTGCCCGCTGTGCGAGGCGTTCTTCCGCACCATGCGTGAGACCATTGCCGTGCTGCACCAAGTGCCCGTCCAAACCGCCCCCGCCGGCTTCACTGACCGCGTCCGACGAAACATACGCGACTGATAGACACTGTTGACAGGCGCATTTGAGCCGCAAGTCCAATTGTCCCTTCCCCTTCTACATGGCTGCCCTCCGCATGGCATATTGTGGTATGTTAACTTTGGGATTGACGGTCGAGGCGCAACGACGGTAGGGGCACCCGGCCGGGCGTGCCTACGGATAACGCCATAGCCATATCGGGTACAAAATCCAATGCATACTCTTGTCAGCCCGCTGCATAGGGAAGAGACTAATCGATAAGCATCCCCGAAACCTCGCACAGTATCCTCAGCCCGAAAGCCCGTCACCATGAAAATAGCCGTCTGCATAAAACAGGTGCCCGTCGTATCGCTGCTGAAGTTCGACAACGAATCGCGGCGCGTGGTGCGCGATGGCGTGCCGAGTGAGGTCAACCCGTTCGATGTGCTAGGTATGTCGCTCGCGGCAAACCTGAAGCGGCAGCACGATGCCGAAGTAGTCGTCTTCACGATGGGACCGCCGCAGGCTCGTGACGCGCTGGTGCAGTGCCTGGCGATGGGCGCGGACAGCGCTGTGCATCTGAACGACCGCGCATTCGCAGGCAGCGACACGCTGGCGACCGCTCGCGCGCTCGCGCTCGCCTTGGCGCAAGACGACTACGACCTGATTATCTGCGGGCGCAACAGCCTGGACGCCGAAACGGGTCAGGTAGGCGCGGAAATCGCCGATATGCTCGATCTGCCGCAAGTCAGCGGTGTGCGCCGTCTTGACCTGAACGCTGACGGTGATAGTATCGCGCTCGAAGCGGAGCGCATCACGGACGAGGGCTACGATGTCGTGCGCTGTGCCTTGCCCGCGCTCATCACCGTCACGGAGGATGTCGCGCCGGAGATATACCCGCGCCGCGCAGAGCGTCAGGCGGCGCAAGAAAAGCCTGTCGCCACGCTGACCGCCGCCGACCTGAGCGACGACGCGAGCGTGTTCGGCGCAGACGGATCGCCCACATCCGTCAGTGAAATCTACTCCATTGAACCGGAGCGCGAAGGCATAGTCGTGCGCGACAAGCCCGCCGACGAAGCCGTAAGCGAACTGATGGCATATCTCGATGCACGGGGCGCACTCGGCGGCGATGCTGCTGCCACTACCAACGCAAGCGATAAGCCAGGCGCAGCGATTCCACGCGGCGCACGCCGAGAACGCGGCGATGTCGGCGCTATCTGGGTGCTCGCTGAGATGCTGGGCAGCGAATTGCGTCCGATTACGCTTGAACTGCTCGGGCGATCTTGCGAACTCGCGGATGCGCTGAACACCAGTGTCGAAGCGGTGCTGCTTGGCGATAACCCCGCTGACGGCGGTGATGCTGCGGACGACTCCACGCGCCACGCGAACACGCTGGCGGCTTATGGCGCGGACCGCGTGCTGCTTGCGCAGGATGCACGGCTTGCGGATTACGAAGTTTCGCAGTACACAGCCGTTCTCGCGGACGCGATAGTCACGCATCGTCCTTATGCCGTACTACTCGGCTCGACCGTGATGGGCAGAGAACTCGCGGCGCGGCTGGCGGGCAGGCTGTCGCTGGGGCTGACCGGCGACTGCATCGGGCTGGAAGTGGACGATGAAGGGCGGCTAGTGCAGCTCAAGCCCGCATTCGGCGGCAACATCGTCGCGCCGATATTATCGAACACAACGCCGTATATGGCGACCGTGCGGCCCGGCTTGCTGACGCCCGTCGTGCCGGACAGCAGCGTCGATGCGGTGGTAGAGCGACTATCGATTGACGGCTTGGGCGATGCGCGAGTGCATATCATCGAGCGCGTCGTGGACGAATCGGCGGAAGGCGCGGAACTTGACAACGCGCATACGATAGTCAGTGTGGGCAAGGGCATAGGCGGTCCCGAAAACCTGCCGCTGCTGCGAGAACTCGCGGACGCGCTGGACGCGCCATTGGGAGCGACCCGCGATGTTACCGAGCTAGGTTGGCTGCCGCGCCAGTACCAGATAGGGCTGTCCGGCAAATCCGTATCGCCGAGCCTATATTTCGCCGTGGCGCTGAGCGGCGTGTTCAATCACACCGTCGGCATAGGCAAGGCAGGCACGGTAGTAGCCATCAACAACACCGCGCGCGCCCCAATCTTCCGCGCTGCAGACTTCGGCATAGTAGGCGATTACACCGAAGTAGTCCCCGCGCTAATCAAAGCACTGAAAACTCGCGGCGCCTAATGTAAGACATGAGATAAGACACGGATAGGCGAAGTCGCCGCCCCGCCGGGTACGCAGATGTCCCTTCCCCCGTGGGAAAAGCCTAGAAAGGGGGGCAACCGAAATCCTACGCAGCCCCCGGAAACCCCTGCCGGAGCATCATCCGGCTATTGGGGAAAAGCCTTCCAATTTGGGAAATGGAAGGTTCGGTTATTGGCATGTAGTGCAAACGAGAAAGGTACAAGGAGGGTACAATGGCAGACACGACGGTTACTACGCGGAAGAATGGTCCCTACATGGTGCAGGGCGGCATCAAGATTGTGGACGCGGACGGCAACGAGGTCGCGATTGACGGCGACAGCGACATGGTTTTCTTGTGCCGCTGCGGCGAGTCCGCGAACAAGCCCTTCTGCGACGGCCAGCACCGGAAGGTAGGTTTCGAGGCATAGCCCGCGGAGTTATGCCTTTGGTATTGCGAGAGGGCTTGGCGAGCGTATGTATAACGACATTGCCAAGCCCTCTTTCATCGCCCGAGAAATCGAAGAATGCAAGCCATTTGCGAAATCGTTTGGAATAAGTGAGGCGGCTGAATGTCGGCTGGCAATCCTGTAATAGTCATCGGCGGCGGACCGGCGGGCGCTTGCGTCAGCACGCTGCTCGCGCGCATGGGCTTTCCGGTCGTGCTGCTGGAACGCGAGCGCTTTCCCCGAGCGCATGTTGGTGAGTCGCTGCTGCCCGGCAGCATCCCCATATTGGAAAGCCTCGGCGTGATGGATGAAGTTCGCAAAGCGCGTTTCACCGTTAAGCCCGGCGCGACGATGATCTGGGGCACGGAACGCGAGCCATGGAGTTGGCGCTTCAGCGAGACGCACGCCAGCAATCCGCATGCGTATCAGGTCTGGCGTCCCGAATTCGACGCCATATTGCTAAACAACGCACGGCGCTCCGGCGTCGATGTGCGAGAAGGCTGGCAAGTTGCGCGCGTCCTCTTCGACAATGACGGCGCCGCCGCCGCCGTCCGCTGCCGCCCGATGGATAACGCATCGTCACACGGCGCATCCGCCGGCGCATCATCCATGGATAGAGCCGCGGATAGAGCGACGGCAAGAGAATTATCGCCGGACGACCTATCGCCGACAGACGGCGTAAAAGCGGGCGCATTTCCGACGGAAGTCGAGCTACAAGCGCGCTTTGTCGTTGACGCGAGCGGGCAGAGCGGCGTGTTATCGAGACAGTTGGGGCTGCGCGAGTGGGACGACTTCTTCCGCAATCTCGCGGTGTACGGCTATTACAAGGGCGGCGCGCGCCTGCCATCGCCGGACGCGGGCAATATCCTCATCGAATCGCAGGCGGACGGCTGGCTATGGCACATCCCCTTGCGCGACGGATGGGCGAGCGTCGGCGCGGTCGTGGACGCGGAAGTGGGTCAGCGCGGCATCCGCGAGCAGGGCACGGTGCGTTTTCTGCAATCGCAAATAGCCGCCGCGCCATACCTCGCAAATATGCTGGAATCCGCAGAGTTGGCGACCGAGCCGGAGGTCGTACGCGACTGGTCGTACCGCTGCCGATCGCTGCACGGTCGCGGGTACATACTGGTAGGAGACGCGGGCTGCTTCATCGACCCGCTGTTTTCGTCGGGCGTGCATCTTGCGCTGACATACGCCGCGCTCGCCGCCGTCGTGGTCGCGTCCGCGCTCGAAGACCCAACGATTGCAAGCCCCGCCGCGCAGATGTACGAGCAGATGTATTACCGAGAGTACGGGCATTTTCGCGAGCTTGCGCGGCTGTTCTACTCCAGCAACCGCACGGCGGATTCGTACTTCTGGGAGGCGCGCCGTCTGCTCGACGACGACCCCGCATTGACTCCGCGACAGTCGTTCATCCAGCTCGTCGCCGGGCAGCCATCGCGCGGTTACGAGCGTGTCGCATTGTCTAAAGGAATGCTGCCACCGGCGTTCGGCAACAGTGTCGCCGCAGTCGAATCAGAACGCCGCCGCCGCGCACAAGGCTTGCCGCAAAACGTGCCACTGCAACTCGCGGCGGGCGCACGCCTGCAACGACAGCCCGTGCTAGAAGACGACAGATTCGTCTGGGGAGTAGGCTTAGTAACGGACGCGCATTCCGAAGGCATCCCCTGCAGCGCACTAGTCTCGCAATTGCTAAGCCGCCTAGACGGACAAGCCACCGCATCCGAAGCCATAGCATCCCTCTGCTCCTCCATCCCGCCGGAAATGGCGACACAAGCCGAGCAAGCCGCCATGCAAGCGCTTGAGTTGCTGTATGTGGACGGCGCGATTACGCCCTCGCTCGGAAATACGGAAGGCTAGGATGATAACTCAAAAGTGCTTTGATCCGGGCAAGTGTCGGTGTCTAGCAGTGGAATAGGGGACGGTGAATAGAATGCGTCCCTACGCCGCCGGCTTTTCGTAATCGCTGTAGTCGCCGGTGGACTCGTCGCCGGCTTCGATGTACTTAGAAGGGCATTTTACCAGCACGTTTTGGCTGTGGAAGATGCCGTCCGTGCCGTATTGCCCTTCGAGGATTATCTCGGAGTGGGGGTTGAAGAAGAGGTCAGGCAGCACGCCTTCGTAGTTCGCGGCGATGATTAGCGCGCCGTCTTGCGCGTCCGTATCAGTCAGCCGGAAATGCGCTATCGTAGAGCCGTCCTGGCGCACAAACGAATCCTCGACGAGACTACCGCTCACACGCACCAGCTTGCCGTCGGGCGTTGGCCCCATCTCCGCGAGTTCGCTGACCGTGTAGGAATACACCGTCGCGCTCTGGAACGCGATGAAGCCTAGGTAGCCGAGCGCGCCTATCAGCACTATCGCCGCGGCGATGAACTTGCCCTTGGACGCGAACAATCCACCTTCGGCTTGTTCCAATTCAGGTTGTATGGTGTCTTCTGTCATATTGTTCCGCTTGTCTTACAGTGCCAAAACCCGGCGCGTTGCAGTACGCCCTACGCACCCTCAATCTTCCTTGGCTTCTAGGGCGCGCTTGAGTGTTTCGATTTCGCGCTGCATCTCGCGCTGACGGCGAGACATCACGAAGACATACCCGAAGAACGCCGCCCAAGTGATTGCGTACACGGCGAACAGCCACGGCAATTCCGCCTCGCCTCGCCGCTGCTGCGCCGGTATGTCCGTCGTTGTGTCGAGCGTTATGGCGTCGGCTGACGTGCCGCTGTCGTAGGCGAGCGCGGCAGCGCCGGGTATCGCGGCTGTGGTCAGAATTATCAGGGCTGCTGCGGCTATGATGACGCTTCGCAAGGTATTTCTCCGGAGCATTAACATCTTTAGGACAAGGATATTCAGGATAGGCGTGACGCGAACGCTTGGTGCAGGCCGTCGAGCGCGGATTCGGAGCGGCGCAGATGGAATCGTTCGACCAGCAGGTGTATGTACAAGACCGTGAACGCAAGCACCGACACCAGCAGCGTCAGGTAGATTTTGCCAGACTCGATAGCATCCCTTTCAGCGGCGGCGGGACCTACATTCAATTCCGGGTGCGCTGAACTCCACCACACGGTCGCGAAGTAGATTATGGGCGCGTCGATAGCGCCGAAGAGTGCGATGACCGATGAGAACCGCGCAGACTGCGACCCTTTCGGGGCATAAGCGCGCACCATCAGGTAGCCGATGTATATGAACCACAACACCAGCGTCGTGGTCAGCTTGGCGTCCCATGTCCACCACCAGCCGAGGTCGCCGCGCGCCCAGATGACGCCCGTTACTAGGATGAGGCTCGCGAATATGACGCCTATCTCCGCCGTAGTGTACGCGAGATCATCCCACCACTGCCTGCCGGTTACCAGATGCGTGATGCTCGCCACCGCGACCACGATAATGGACAACATGCCAAGCCATCCCAGCGGCACATGGAAGTAGAAGATGCGCTGTGATACGCCGAGATTCACCTCGGTCGGCACCCAGAGGAAGACCATGTAGAGCGTTACGAGCATCAGCGCTGCGCTCGCTGCGAGAAGTCCGTTGCGTACTATCATGTTGTAAAATATATCACAAAGTCGTGTGCCTGTCATAGCAAGAGACGATTTCACAAATCCCTAATGTCTTCATTCCGCATTACTTTTATGTCATTCCGAACGCAGTGAGGAATCTTAAGCTTGTCCCTGCGAAGGCAGGGATCGTTAAATGCAGCCTGTTCCCAACTTTAGATTTCTCGCGTTGCTCGAAATGACAAGGATAAACCCCGTTTGTGAAATCGTCTTCATAGCAGCTAACATCGGTTCGATCTACGGGACAGGCAGGATGAACAGGCTAATTCCTTTTGCGCATAATTTCCGTTATAATTGCGCTGCGTAGTGGAGCGCCAGAATCAGGAGGAGCGCCATGACAACCCAAGACTATTCGTTCAGCAAGTTTTCCCAAAACTCCTTCTATGAAGGGCTAAATGCCCATTTGGTGGACATGGCGGACCTTAGCAGAGACAAACGCATCGTTGACCTCGCCTGTGGCACGGGCGGCGTAACGAGCCTTATCGTCGGACGATTGAACAACGCCCGCGATTCCGTGGTCATCGCAGTTGACCATTCCGCCGGCGCGCTCAAACAGGCGATGGAGAACCTGAGGGGCAGAGGAGACTCTGTCATCCAGTTCGTCCACAGTCAGGTTGAAGGACTGTCCGAATCGCTCAATAGGGAATCGGTGGACACGGTCGTGTTCTGCAACGCCATACACTACATCCCGGACAAGGACGCGCTGCTCGAAGACATAACGAGGTCGCTGAACCCCGGCGGCAAGTTCGCCTTCAACACATCGTTCTACGAAGGCAGCCATCCGCCCGAAAGCCTCGAATACTATCGCAAGTGGATGTTCAAGTCTATCCGCACGCTGCGGCGCGAATACGGCTTGAAGCCCACGCGCGCCGAGAAGGTCGAATCCCGCAAGCAGTTAACGGTGGATCAGTACCGAGAGCTGCTGGAAAAGCACGGCATGACAATCGTGAAGCAGGACATCGAGACGGTGCAGGTGCCGATCGAGGGCTGGCTGGACATCAGCGGCTTCCAGGATTTCATCGAAGGGACGCTGCCCGGCGTGCCGCTGAAAGAAGCGAGCGCCGCGCTGCAATCCGGCGTGCGCCAAACCTTCGAAGAGATGAACATCACGCATGTCCCCCGAAGCTGGCTCGGCATCATCGCGGTGCGAAGTTAATCCCCAGAAACTTACAAGGCTTATCATTGCCTACAGGGATTGACAGGATAAGCAACCTCAAGCAAATGACTGGCAATTCTCTATGTCTCCTCTGTGGATAACGGATGCCGATGTCAGACGCCTGCTGAGCGTGGAGGAAGCGATTCCTTTGGTGGAGGCGGTGCTGCGGCAGCAGGCGGTAGGCGCGGCGACGAACATACCGCGCGGACACACCGTCGCCGGGCCGGGCGTGATGCTCGCACACATGTCGGCGGCGCTGCACGAACAGGGCGTCTTCGGCTTCAAGGTATATTCCATCGTCGGCGGCGAATACCGCTTCTTCGTGTTGCTGTATGGCATGCAGACCGGCGACCTGCTCGCGGTCATAGAAGCGTCGTCGCTCGGGCGGCTGCGAACGGGCGCGGCGTCCGGTGTCAGCGTGATGCACATGGCGCGCGAGAACTCCGCTGAAATCGGCATACTAGGCAGCGGCTTTCAGGCGGACGCGCAGCTTGAGGCAATATGCAGCGTGCGTACCATTGAGCGCGTGCGCGTCTTCAGCCGCAACCCCACGAACCGCAGCGATTTCGCGCGACGAATGACGAACACGCTCGGCATCGAAGTGCAGGCGGCGGACAATCCCCGCGATGTCGTGGAACGCGCGGACATTCTCGTTACGATTACGAACTCTCCTACGCCCGTGTTCAGCGGCGAATGGCTGTGTCCTGGAACGCACATCTGCGCGGTCGGCGGCGCAAACGAGTATGTAACCGAGCTGGACGACGCCACGATTAGCCGTGCGGACATCATCGCCGTGGACAGCATCGCGCAGGCGAAAATCGAATGCGGCGAGCTGATGATGCCCACATCGCGCGGCTTGTTGCTGTGGGAGCAGGTCAGCGAACTGCATCAGATAGTCGGCGGCATGAAGCCGGGCAGGCGCGGCGCAGACGATATCACGCTGTTCAAGTCGCTGGGCATGGCGATGTGGGATCTCGCGGCGGCGAAGGCGGTTTACGATAGATATATCAGTTGACATGATGAACAGGATGTAGAGGATACATGACGATGCTGGCGATTAGGGCGATTACGCCGTTGGACGGACGATACGCGACTCAGGTGAGCGGGCTTGCCGACCACCTGTCGGAGTGGGCGCTCATCAAGCGGCGCGTTGAAGTGGAAGTGGAATGGCTGCTGGAGATGGCGGCGTGCGCGGACATCGCGGATATGCGCGCGCTGACCGGCGCAGAGCAGAACTACCTGCGCGGGCTAGTGGCAGATTTCGATGACGATGCGGCGCAGCGCGTGAAGGCGATGGAGCGTACGACGAATCACGATGTCAAGGCGGTGGAGTACTACATCCGCGAGCGTCTGCAAGGCACTTCGCTGGAAGATGTTAGCGAGTGGGTGCACTTTTGCTGCACATCGGAGGACATCAACAACCTATCGCACGCGCTGATGGTCAAATCTGCGCTTGAAAACGAATGGCTGCCGCAGGCGCGCGCGCTGGTGGACAGTGTTGCTGCGCTTGCTGAGTCCACGGCGGATACCTCGATGCTGGCATATACTCACGGGCAGGCGGCATCCCCAACCACGCTCGGCAAGGAGCTCGCGGTGTTCGTGTATCGCTGGCGGCGGCAGATGCGGCAGATGGAATGCGCCGAGTATCTCGGCAAGTTCAACGGTGCGGTGGGCGGCTACAACGCGCACGCCATTGCGTATCCGGACGCCGATTGGCAGGACATATCGCGCCGCTTCGTAGAGCGCTTGGGCTTGACGCACAACCCGCTGACCACGCAGATTGAGCCGCATGACTACATTTCTGAGATATTCCACGCGCTAATTCGCTTCAACACAATCACGCTGGACTTCGACCGCGACATGTGGTCGTACATATCGCTGGGCGTGTTCAGGCAGCGCGCGGTAGAAGGCGAAGTCGGCTCATCGACAATGCCGCACAAAGTCAACCCCATCAACTTCGAGAACTCGGAGGCGAATCTCGGCATCAGCAACGCGCTGTTGGAGCATCTGGCGACTAAGCTGCCCGTATCGCGGCTACAGCGAGACCTGACCGATTCGTCAGCGCTGCGGAACTTGGGACCCGCCATCGGACACAGCCTAGTTGGCTTGAAATCGGCGCAGCGCGGCTTGCGTCAAGTAGGCGTGGACGAGCACCTGCTTGCCGCCGAACTGGACGATGCGTGGGAAGTGCTGGCAGAGGCGGTGCAAACCGTAATGCGCAAACAAGGCGGCGAGGACGCATACGAATTGCTGAAGGGGTTTACGCGGGGGCAGCGTGTAACGGAAGCCGATATGCGCCATTTCGTCAAAGGGCTGGAACTGCCGTCCGACGACAAGAAGCGGCTGATGGCGCTGACGCCGGCGGGCTATACGGGGATTGCGGCGGAGCTGGTGGCGCGGATGGGCGGACTGGATGAATCCAATTAGCAGATGGATTCCCGGCGACCGGATAGTAATGCGAAGTGTCTGGGGTGACAGGATTCAGGCGGCGTGGCCAGTGACGGTGGTATGCGATACAACGGAAGCCCTTGTGCTCTATCTGGCTGCGGGCACAGTTTATAAAATGCGGACATACACATCCGAAGGTCGGCTGCCTATTGGCGAGTGGAATCATCTTGAGCGTGAATGGACAGCCGACATGCTCCGTATCATGCTCCCGGGCGATCAGCATGCCTATCTAGCATTTTGGGATCAAGAACTTCGGTTCAGTCGATGGTATGTCAATCTTGAGCGTGAATACATTCGGACAGACATGGGTATCGATTTCATCGATCATTTCTTGGACATCGTTATCGAGGCGGACTTGAAGACTTGGCGGTGGAAGGACGAGGCAGAACTCAGCCGAGCCGTATCGCTCAACCTTGTTTCTCGAAAACAGGCGGAGGAAATTAGAGCGGAGGGATGTTTGGCTTTGAGCAGACGGGATGCCGGAATACCTCCATTCGGGCAAGGTTGGGAATGTTGGACTCCCAATTCTGAGTGGTCTGTTCCTACGTTACCACTGGATTGGTGGGATTTGTAAGGAATGGGAAGGAGAATTAGCTATGAAGAAGACAATAACCATCACCGTGCCGGATGAGTTTGTTGCGGAAGTCCAAGCGCGAGGTGTCGTTGTATTTGAAGAGGATGTCCTAAATAGCATCTCGTGAGGATAGTATTCGACACCAACTATCTGATTTCTGCATTCATCAGCTGTGATTGTATGTGCGGGCAGCAACGCAATTCAATTGCTTAGAAACAAACAGATACAGTAGTCCTTTCAGAGTTTGTATTGACTGAATGAGTTCTGGCGAGTACTCATTCGAAAGTTTAGAGTTAGAGCCGAAGCGATTCCTAATGTCATTCAGTCTATACTCCCCGATGTGGAAATCGTCGAACCCGCTACTTTCCCCGCGCAAATTTGCCGCGACCCTGACGACGATGCGATTCTCGGCACTGCGGTCGCTGGCAATGCCGACTGCATTGTGACCGGTGACAGCGACCTGCTTGTGCTCGAACGCCTAGTCTGCGCCGGCGTTGCTATTGACATCATCACTCCTGTGGACTTCCCACGCTATGAAGAAAAGCGTTTGTAGCGCAAAAGTGCGTGCTTGGCGCAAACGCATACTGTGAACCATGTCTGTGAAATATGTTATGATTGCGCCGCGCAAGTCATGCTCCCATTCTAACTTTCCCACATTAAGCCCACATAATGGGAAGGGACTCCTGAATGCCAATTCATCCATCCAATCCCAACGAAATGCTAGGTCGGAAATAGTGAGCGCATGAGCCATATAGTCCCCTTAACTAGGGCGCGAGCCGTGTTGCTGGCTGCCGTTGCGCTGGCGGTCTTTTTGCTTTTAGCGGCGCTGACTAGCGATGCCTCCCACGCGTTCGGCTGGCCCAAGGACTTCGATGGCAGCGGCTCTGGCAATTCGGTCATTACGAATGCGGACGAATGCGACTCAACGGGCAGGTGCAAGATCGAGCTTGTCGGCGAATTTGACGCGGGCGAGATGGGCGTAGGCACACTTCAGTTTCGCTTTACCGAAGACTGGTCGGATGTTACCGGAGAGCGCGGCTCTTGCAGCGTTCCCGTCGAAGGCTCGAACAGCTTCACATGGGAGACGCCGGACGGCGATGGGCTGGTGATGGTGCAGACTCTCGGATTCGCATGCCCGTCGGACAACGGTGAGTTCTGGCAGTGGAAGCGATGGCTGCGTGTCGTAGAAGGCACGGGCAAGTTCGACGGCGTGCAGGGTACGGTGTTTGTCTCCGGCAGCCGCATTGTGGCGACCGGCGAAGATACGCTGACATTCGACGGCAGTCTCACATTCCCGCGAGAAGAGCGCGACGGCTGCTTCAGGGCATACTTCATCGGCGACATAATCGTGATACCGCCGCGCGATATGCCGCCGCCGGGGCAGCCTAGTCTCAAGCTCTGGCTATGCGCGGACGATGTGCGACTGCAGGGACCACACCCGCGCGAGGGCTACGAGATTTTTAATCCGTTGGAGCCGACGGGATAATGCGCATGGCGTAATGAGTTTACGGTGCGCCGGGTGATTTCGCCGCTGCCGTTACACGCTATAGCGCCGTGCCGTAGATGCGATCAGGCACGACCACGACCACGGCGCGCTTGTCTTCGACCATTGCGCGATCGTATTCCTCCCAGTCCGGGTGCTCGCCGGATATGGAGCGATACACTTCGCGGAACGCCTGCCGCAGTTCTCCGGCATCCGTGTTGTCCGCGGACAGGATGCGCGCCGTGCCTTCCAGCACCACGAATCCCCACCAGCTGTCCTGCGACACCAGCAGCGAACATCGCGAATCGCGCCGCAGATTGAGCAGCTTTGCGCGATCCTCCGTCGTGGTGAACGCCGCGCCGTCGCCGTATGCGCCCACGACGACGATGCTCAGCTGCGCCGCACCGTTGCGCCGGAACGTGCTGAGCACGGCCTTGTCATTTTTAGCGATAAAGTCCCTAACATTTTCTGGCAGCATCTTCTGTCCTCACAAATGCAGTGGCGGCGTGTGTAATGCGCCGCCTTGTCCAATCGTTCTTCCGCTTATGTTATTCACGCCGTCCAAGCGCCCCATACCCTTCACGACTAGAAGACAATCTCGTACATGTCGTAATGCGAGTGGCTCATGCCGAGCGCGCCGTAGGTTTGCTGCGCCACAGTGTTCGTGCGTTCGACATACAGGCGAATGCCGCAAATATCGTCGCGCCCATCGGTCATTGCGAGAATGTGCTCGTACAGCGTGCGATAGATGCCCTTGCGCCGCCAAGCCGCATCGACATACACACTCTGAATCCACCACCAAGTCGCCGCGCTCCAATCGCTCCACTCGTATGTGATGAGCAGACTGCCCACGACCTTGCCCGTATCGTCATTATCGTCTGAATCGCCGCCCGCATCCCCGTCCGCTTCATCCGCGACAGCGACGATGTAAAAGCCCTTCAACGGGTCGTCGAACACCGCCGTAACGCCGAGCCGTATGGTGTCGGCGTCGAGCGTTCTGCCTTCCGTTTCCATCGCCATCGCCTGCTGAAACCCGGCGATTCGGTTTATGTCCGCGCGAGTTGCGTCGCGCACGCTTATGTTCGTCATGCAATCTAGTTTATGATATGCGCGGCAAACTTGGAAGGGAGTATGGAAGTCAATGGACATATTTGAAATGGCAGACCTCATATCGGAGCAAGGCGAACTCGGCGAGCGCTACCTCGAATTCTTCACTGCGGACACGGACACACTGAGCCTCGGACTGTATGTGCTGCCTGCCGGTGACGACGACCCGCAGCAGCCGCACACTGAGGACGAAATCTACTATGTCGTCAGCGGCTCGGGCATGCTTCGCGTCGGAGACGAAGACAGGCAAGTGCGGGCGGGGATGGTCGTGTTCGTGGAAACGGCGGCGCCGCACAAGTTCCACTCCATCACGGAGACGCTGACGCTGTTGGTCGTCTTCGCGCCGCCTCGTCGCTCAAGGGCGTAGGCGAATTAGCATCGATGGGCGGGATGGGGATGGACAGGTTGGGTAGGATGGTGATTGATTCGTCCCGCCGCCCAAGCCGCCGCGCTTGTCAAGCATGGTAGAATCCGCCATGTTAGAATCGGCAGTAGGCGGCAGCATAAGGGCGGAATAACCATTTTGGGGCAGTTGAGCGTATGGCGATAAATAAAGTTGTGGCGTCCTTCGACGATGCGGTTGCGGATATTCCCGACGGCGCGACTCTGATGATAGACGGCTTCGCGGGACCGGGCGGTACGCCGCAAAATCTCATCCGCGCGCTGCGAGACCACGGCGCGCGCGATCTAACGATTATCAGCAACACGGCAGGGCTTGCGAGCGTCATCGGCTTCGGCACGATACCCGGCGACCGCCCGATAGACATCGGTATCCTCGTGGACAATGAGCAAATCAAGAAGGTCGTGGCGTCGTTCCCCGTGTCGCCGTCGCCATCGCGCCCGACATCGTATGAACGCGCGTACAGAGAAGGCAAGGTCGAGCTGGAACTCGTCCCCCAGGGGACGCTCGCGGAGCGCATACGCGCCGGCGGCGCCGGCATACCGGCGTTCTACACGCCCACAGCCGCCGGCACGCTGCTCGCCGAGGGCAAGGAGACGCGCGATTTCGACGGCAAGCCGCATGTGCTGGAACACGCGCTCAAGGCGGACTACGCGCTGCTGCGGGCGTACAAGGCAGACCCGCTTGGTAACATCGTTTATCGAGGCACATCACGCAACTTCAACGGCGTCATGGCGACCGCCGCGCGCACGACCATCATGGAAGTTGACGAAGTGGTGAATGTCGGCGACATAGACGGGCACGGCGTCCACACGCCCGCGATATATGTCAACCGTATCGTCAAGATATAAAGCCTAGAAGGGCTGACGCTATGGAACTCATAGTCACTATCCTGATCGTAGTCGTCATAGCGTTGGTGATTAGGAAATTCGCCACACCTTCCGACTACACGGACGCCAAGGGCAGGAATCGCTGCGGACGATGCAAGAAGATCGTGTATGGCGACGGGGAAAGCGCTCACAGCGCGGCTGAGAATGCTTTGAGCAGAGGCATGTATCTCCGCGCCTACTACAATAACCGATGCGGCTACTGGCATCTGACTTCCCAGCAGCCGCGATACTGACGGTTTTGCTCTTGGCTGATAAACTAGTTCAATGGAACATCTACTAACGAAGGGAGTTAAACATGAAACTGGTATTCTTCGACGACTTTAAGCTGGGCGCGCTCAAAGGCGACAGTGTAGTTGACCTATCGGACGCGGCGAGCCACATCCCGCATGTCCGCCCGCAGGACATCCTGTCAGGGCTGATAGCCGACTTC
Organism: Chloroflexota bacterium; assembly: GCA_009840355.1. Lineage (NCBI taxonomy): Bacteria > Bacillati > Chloroflexota > Chloroflexota bacterium. The sequence goes on along the minus strand of VXNZ01000011.1, from coordinate 45,011 downwards.
GACACGCACAAGCCGCACATCGAGCAGGCGCTCGCCAACAGCGACGGCGTGCCATTGGACAGCGTCCGCTTGCGCTCGCCCGCGCCGGGGCCTCTTAACATCATCTGTATGGCAGTGAACTACATGGAGAACGGCACGCGCTCTGAGCTTGCGCCTATAAACGCCTTCAACAAGTCGCCGAACGCAGTGATAGGCGACGGCGATACTATCCTACTGCCGGATGTGGGCGCAACGATATTCGAGCATGAGGCGGAGCTTGGGCTGGTCATCAGCAAGCCCGCGTGGCAGGTCAAGGCGGAAGACGCCTACGACTACATCTTCGGCTACATCAACTTCATCGACGTGTCCGCGCGCGGGATTCCGGCGTTCTACCAGATGAAATCACGCGAGACCTTCGCGCCGATGGGTCCGTATCTCGTGACCGCGGACGAAATCGCCGATCCGCAAAGTCTGCCCGTCAAGCTGTGGGTCAACGACCGTCTCTGCCAAGACTTCAACACCGACGACATGGCGCACAAGATCCCGCGCGTAATCGAGTGGGTAACATCCGTGCACTCGCTCGGACCGGGCGATGTGGTGGCGACCGGCACGAACCACTTCGGCCTGAGCGCGATACAAGACGGCGACACTATCGACATGGAAGTCGAGGGGCTGGGCAAGATGCACCTAAATGTGCGGGACGACCTGAAGCGCACCTGGGGTAGGGAGACGCGCCACGAGTGGGAGTCAGCCGGCAACGAAGGCACCACCCCGCAGCTGACGGGGAAGTATGCGTAGGCTCTGACTCCTATCGAATGCCAGAATGGAAGGGATGCTATGTCCAGAGAGCCGCAGCGTGATTGGCGTTCGGAAGTGGCAAGGTTAGATACCAGCGCCAGCCATGAGAACCTGAACACACAGGTAACGATATTCAGGTGGATTCTGCGCCTGATATTCCTTCCTTTCTGGCTGCCCTTCTACCTTTACGGAGTGGCGAAGCGGCGCAGGGCGATAAAAGAGTTCGTCTTGGAGCGCGCGAGGAACAGGTTTGTTGATGCCGCGCTAATCAGTGAAATCGCTCTCGCCTGGGCAGAGGCGCACCCGGATGACTATCCGTTGGGCGAGTATGACCCTGGTTTGGGCAAGCTCCGCAGCCGCTTCAGGCGTATCATCGAGAGCGATAGCCGTTAGCGCGCCGATTAGGAACCGCGCTCATCAATCGAGGTGGTAGAATGGGCAGAAGGGAGGAAAGATAATGGCTGTTTCCACTTTCGACACGCTGCGCATAGCCAATGCCCTAAAGGATGCGGGCTTCGATGATGAACAAGCTAAGGCAATCGTCGTCGCCATTCAGGATTCGCTCGGCGAAAATCTTGTAACCAAATCCGAGCATGCCGCTGGGCTATCCGACATGAAATTGGCGATAGCCGAGTTGCGCGCGGATATGCACCGTTCATTTTGGGTGTTGGGCGGCGGGTTGGTGATGATAATGGTCGCGCTGTTCACCCTGTTCGAATTGCTCTGACGGCGCCAAGCCTGCGGCGAAGCTACGATGAAAGGGACGACGTTATGGCAACCAGTTCCGTTTGACACGTTGCGCGCGGCGCAGGCGTTGCGAGACACCGGCTTCGACGAAAAGCAGTCAGAGGCGATAGTCGCCACTATCCAGCGGTCGCTCGGCGAGAATGTTGCAATCATCGCATTGATTGCTATAGCGTGAGGAAGTCCCGCGCAAAGATAAGCGCTCTTGCGCGGGGTCTTTCTTTGCGCGTTGCTCTGGCAAGACAGGCGGCGAGCGTATGTTGTGTCCGCCGCCTGTATGATTAAGGCGAGCTATTTCAGCTGCACTTTGTAGAGGGCGCAGTCGAAGCTATGGCAATTTATCACCTATCAGTCCCATAATTTTGTAATTCTTGCTTCTGAGTCCAGCTTTGATGTGGATTACATCGGGATCATCTAAGAGATTCAGTATAGCGTCATCAAGATGCTCTTTGATTGAGTTAGTCAATACAATCCATGGGATTTCGCTATCGGCTGACGAATTTCTTAAGAGTTTGATGAACTCCCTTGATGCACCCCTTTCTTGTTGTAGTATAGATTCAAGAACGGGTCTTCTGTTCACTAACAATCTCCGATTTCTGCGGGCATGATTGTCATTCTTTCCGTGAATTTCGCACTCTTGCTGCCACGACATGAAATGCAGACGATACTCCTTTTGGCTCTTAGTCGAGTGAACTTGTGCCTTCAATCTCTTGTCGTCACGCCAGTGAGGTATCGTATGCAATGGTGTGAAAGGGTTGAAGTCAGATTCACTGTCCAACTTCGGTGAGGACATCCCGATTAGAACTACCGCATCTGTGCCTTTCAACTCCTTGACAGTCATGGGTATCCCATATAACGAATGTCCATCACCATACCTCTTCATCTCTCGATGTAGTTTCTTCGAGTAAGACTCGCCATAAATTTCTATGATAGTCGATTCAGGAATTTTGGCGAGTTCGTTACGAGTTTGCTTGTGGCATTTCTTCAGGTTGTCCAAGGATTTATTTAGTTCGTTCATAATTCGCTCCATTCACAATTTCGTTTAATCACAAATAAAAACACTCCAAATCGGAGTGTTTCAAATAATTTGGGCGCAGGTCGCCCGCCGTATGTGTGTTCCCTGTCGCTAAGTCATGCTCAAACCTCCTTTTTTTCATGCCTCATAAAGGAAAGATGCGCTCCCTTGCGAGAACGCTTATTGTGAAATGGGTAAATCTCCCCCGCTCCACTTCAGCAGTATTATACTACATATAGGTTTCTCTGACCTAATCTCCCGTGTTTAAGCCGTGCATGGCTTCGAGAATCGCCAATTTCGCTATTCCGAAAGTTCGCCAGTTCTTTAAATTAATGCTATCTCCAACTTCGCATCCTGACGGCATAGAACGCACATCCCTGCGAGGGTGGATCGTGCTGATGCTGTGCCAACTGCAGCTGAGCAGCCTGCGCCTATCGTCGTTCGTGCTGGGTGTGCTGCTGCCGTTTATCGCGCAAGACCTCGCGCTTAGTCCGGTGCAAGTCGGGTTGCTGCAAGGCGTGTGGTGGGTTACGGCGGCGGTTGCGCTGCTGCCGTTCGGCGTCTGGTTCTCGCGCTACCGTCCCGTCTCAATTACTTGGCTTTCGATGCTTGTGGTCGCGCCCGTGCTGCTTCTGCAAGGGCTTGCGAACGGCTTCCTTATGCTGTTCGTGGCGCGTTTTCTGGCGGTTCTGTTCCACTCGCTCACGATAGCCGTGCGCCCGCTGCTGTTCCATCAATGGGCAGAAAGGCGGCAGTATGCCCTAATCAACGCGGTCGGCTTGTCGTTGCACAGCCTGCTGCTTGCTATCGCGGTCAGCGCCGGCGCGCTGCTGATAGTCTGGCTCGGAAGCTGGCGAAGCGCATACTACCTGCAGGCGGCATTCGTCGCAGCTCAGGCGATTGCCTTCGTTCTCGTCGCGCGTGAGAGCAAGGCACCGGCGCAGGACATCGACGATGCCCTGCAAAACCAGCCGACTAATCCCCTATCGGCGCTGCGAAAATACAAGCAAGGTTGGCTAATCGCGATAACGATGTTCTCGCTGGCATCGGTGTGGACGGGCATCGTAACATTCCTGCCCACGCTGCTGCAGGAAGACAGAGGCATCGAAATAACGCTGGGCGGACCTCTGCTGGGTTTCCTGTATTACGGCCTGATACCCGGCGCGCTTGCGGGCGGATGGGTAAACTGGAAGTTCAGCAATCGGCGGGTGCTGCTTGCCGTTCCCGCGCTGCTGAATGTGCTGCTTGCGCTCGCCATCGTGCTGACAACCGACACGATGCTGCTGGCTCTGGCGATTACGGCGCTGGGCTTGGTGTGGATAGCAGTGCCCGCGCTAGAGATGCTGCCGTTCGAGTTCGACGACATACGCCCGCGTGAAGTGGCGGCAGTAAGTGCGCTGATAGCCATGTTCGCGGGCTTGGGTTTTGCAGCGGGCCCCATTATCGTGGGCGTGGTCGCTGAGTTAAGCGGCGGATTGCAGACGGGTCTCGTGGTGATGGCGCTAACATCGGGAATTGGCGTAATCGCGGGCTTGCTATATCCTCCATCGCGCGGGGATTAGCCCATGTTGTCATCTGCACGCCAATTGGCATCGGAGTTTATTTGCTTGTGAATGCTATGCCAAATCTGTCTATCTGCCGAGACGATAGCATATTTTCATTGGGTAAATATGAAAGTCTGGTACACTGACAGTCTGAAACGCCGACATACTCAGGAGTTACGCACGATGGCAGCAACGGAAGAGAAGTACAGGCTGGACAGGGAAATCATCGCTATGCGCGTGGCGAAGGAGTTGCAAGACTGCGATGTGGTGAACCTCGGCATCGGCATACCTTCGTTGTGCTCGCAGTTTGTGCCGGAAGGACGCGATGTGCTGTATCACAGCGAGAGCGGCGTGATGAACTTCGGCCCGATGGCGGAGGAGGGTGAAGAGGATGTTGATCTGACGAACGCGAGCGGGCATTTTCTGGCGTGGCATCCGGGAATGTCGTTCTTCCACTCCGCGGACGCATTCGCGATGATTCGCGGCGGGCACATCGATGTAACCGTGCTTGGCGCGCTGCAAGTATCGGCGTCCGGCGACCTCGCGAACTGGATGCTGCCCGAGCGTGGCGTTGGCAATGTGGGCGGCGCTATGGACCTCGCCGTTGGCGCGCGGCGCGTCATCGTCGCGATGGAACACACCGACCGCAGCGGCGGGTCGAAAGTCGTGCAAGAGTGTACCTACCCGCTAACCGGCAAAGGCTGCGTCGATCTGATAGTTACGGACATCGCCGTGATGGAAATAACCGCCGACGGCTTGGTGCTGCGCGAAATCGCGCCCGGATGGACTGCGGAAGAAGTGCAAGCCGCCACGGACGCCGACTTAATAATATCGCCGGATTTGCAAGAGATTGAGCTGTAGCGCGCACACCCACTCCTAGATTCACGTCTGCCTATCGACGGAGATATTCTTGTAGCAAGCGCTCTGACTATTTTGGAATGTCGCATTCGGCCTGTCAGAGAAGGAAGTATCAAGGTGCTGTGGTATTTTGACAACTTCTTCGAAACGAGAATTGAGGAAATAGCGCCGCTCACACGAGAAGCGTTGGACAAAGCGACTTTGATTAGGGCGCAGTAAGGGTTTTCGACGCCGGATTCCATACATCTTGGCGCAGCGCTGGCATACGGATGCCGTGTGTTCCTCACAAACGACTATCGCCTCGAAATCTTCAGCGATATTGGAATTGAAGTAATCGGAGCAAGTGTGTAGTTGGGTCGAGTATATTTCAAGCGGCGGCGTGGCAGCTCACACCACCGCAAATGTGGACCCGCGCTCGCTCTTGCGCACTTCGATGCGGACGGGGAAGGCTTCTTTCATCTGCTCGATGTGCGTGATGACGATTATTTTCTCGAATTCGTCCTGGATCGATTGGATTGCCTCCGTCAGGCGCTCTTGTCCAGACCTGTCTTGCGAGCCGAAGCCTTCGTCTATGAAGAGCACAGGCAGCGGCGCGCCGGAGCGTCTCGCGAGCAGTCGAGACAGCGCAATGCGCAGCGCGAAGTTGATGCGAAACGCCTCTCCGCCGCTGAATGTCAGGTAGTCGCGCGTGCCGAGTTCGTCCCCGATGCGGATCTCCAGCCGCTCCGATGTGCTCTCGTCCAGCTCCAACTTCAAGCTCATGCGGTTGTCCGTAACGCGACCCAAAATCGCGTTGGCGTCGTCTTGCAGCTGCGGGATAGCGCTCTCGATGACGAGCGCCTGTATGCCGTTCTTGCCGAACGCCACGGTCAGCTCGTCGTAGATGCTCTTGTCGCGGGCTAGGCGTTTGTGCTCTTGCCGCAAAGCGCTTATCTGCTTTTCCAAATCCTCGCAGCGGCTGATGTTGCTTTCAAGCACGCCGCGTTCTATCTCGGCGCGCCGCAGTTCGTCCGCCAATTGTTCACTCTGCGATACGGCGGCGGACAGCGCGGTCGTGAGCGAGGGCAGCGATTCCAAGTCTTGTGTCAAAGCGGACATTCGCTCGTTCGCGGCTTCGATGTCTGCTTGGCGCTCGGCGAGCATCTGCCGCGTGGTGTGCAGCGCCTCATCGACGGCGGGAAGATTCGCCTGCGCCTCATTGAGCGCGTGATGCGCCGCGTCAAACTGCCGCAGTTCGCTGACATTCTTGCGCACTTGCTGGTGCGCCTCCGCGTCGTATTCCAGCGCGGCTATGGTCGTTTCCAACCCGGCGAGTTCGTTGCGTTCGTTCTGCGCGAACGCCTTGTCTTTCAGCGCGCGTTCCGTGTCCGTGAGTGCTGTGCGCGCGGCAGCCAAGTCTTCCTGCGCTTGTAGCGAGTCCTGTTCGTCGCGCTTCAAGTTCGCGTCTTCCGCCGCGAGCGCGCGGCTTGAGGAATTGTGCTTCGCTTCCAAAGCGGCGACTTCTGCGGCGGCCCTCTTCCCCTTGTTCGTGAGCGCGTCGATTCGTATGGCGTTCTCGCTGTACGCCGCCTTGCTTTCAACTCCCGTGCGCTGGTATTCGGCGCGGAGATGCTGCTGCCCGTCCGCGCCGAGCGGCTGGTTGCACAGCGGGCAGATGGCATCGCCTTGTTCAAGCATATCGAACTTGCGGCGCGTGTCCTGCATCTGCGCCATCAGCCGCTCGTTGTCCTGCGTGAGCGTCCGGATGCTGGTGTCGATGCCAGCCGCGTCCTTGCGCTGCCGTTCGACGGCACCCGACTGTTTTGCGAGTGTAGCGTGTCGCTGTAGCAGCGCCTCCTGTTGTTCCTTAATCTGCGTCAGGCGATTGGCGCGCGGTTCCAGCTCGGCAGAAATGCGCTGCCGCAATGTGCGCCGCGTCGATGAGATGCGCTCTTCCTGCAGGGCAATCGCCTGCGCGAGCGCCGCACGCCGCGAGTCTAAGCTGCTCTTCTGTGATAGCGCTGTGTCCAGCCTTGCGATCTCAGACTGCGCCGATTGGAGCGCGTCGTAGCCTTGCACAATCTGCGGCGCATTGGCGATGGTCTTGCGGTAATTGTCGGCTCGCCCTTCGTCGGCAACTACCCGTTGCCGCAGCGTGCGGGCGTCTGCTTGCGCCGATTTCACACGCTGCTCAAGGGTGGCGAACTCTGTTTGGAGCGATTGCAGTCTTTGCACTTCGGCGCGAAGGCATTCGACCTGCTTGCGCTGCGATGCCGCTTGCGGCGTGGTTTCCGCGATTGCGGCGTTCACAGCGGCGAGACGCTGCTCGTATTCAGGCTTGCGCGCGGTCTCTTCCGAGTGCAGGTTGATCGCGGTGAGTGCCTGCTGCATATCGCTCCGCAGGCTGCGACTGCGCGTGTTGGCGTCATCGGACAGACGCTGATAGTAAGACAAATCCAGCACTTCGGCGAGGCATTTCTTGCGCTCCGTGGGCGTGCTGGTGGTGAACAGGTCCGCCTGACCCTGCGCGAGATACGCGGTGTTGACGAATGTCTTGAAATCCATATTCAGGATTTCGCTGATACGGATGCCGGTCTCCCTGACGGTATTGCGACTGATAGAGCGAAAAGTCTCGCCGCCGTCGTCGGTCGCAATCTGTAGTTCGAGAGTTGTGCGGCTGTTCTTGCCGCGCACGCCGACGGTGTGCCTGCGGACGACGCGGTAGAGTTGGTCGCTCGCCGTGAAGTCCAATTCCACGCTCATGTCGGTCTGCCCCATGTGCATCAGGTCCGCCATTCGGAGCGCATTGATGCTGCCCGTGCCGGTAGGAGTGGCGCGCGCAACGCCCCAGAGCGCCCAAGTGATAGCATCGAGCAGCGCCGTCTTGCCGTGCCCATTATCGCCGCAAAGACAAGCGACATGGATGCTATCAAAGTGCAGCGCCGGCACGTCGTCGCGGTAGCACATAAAATTCTTGACGCTGAGTTTGAGGGGGATCACAGGTGGTACCTCGCGAACAGGAATTAACAACGATATACAGGATGGGTAATATGTGATAGTTGGCGTCTGCTGTCGCAGACGCTGCAGGGCGCAGGGCGTTACACGCCTTGTCGTCTTCCCGTGTGAGTACCGGGAAAATATCACGACCTGTTGCGATACTCCGGCAGCGGCTTAATGCTGTAATTCGCCGCTCCCCCTATCAGGCTTTCTACGGCGGCGCGGGCGGTGTCTAGCGATGTGAAGCAGGGGATGCGGCGGTCCACGCCGGCGCGGCGTATCTCGAAGCCGTCTTCTAGCGATTCGCGGTCGCCTTCAATTGTATTTACCACCGCCGATACTGTGCCGTCCGCGATGATGTCCACCGTGTTGGGATGCTCGCCGGTGTGCGCCTTCGGTATGGCAAAGGCGTCTATGCCAAGCCCGTGAATCAGCCGCGCCGTGCCTTCCGTGGCGAACAGCGTGTAGCCCGCATCCGCGAGTTGGCGTATCATCGGCACGGCGTCTGCCTTGTCCCTGTCCGCGATTGTCAGTAGTATCGAGCCTTGTTCCGGCAGCATCATGCCTGACGCTATCAGCGCCTTCGCCACCGCCGACGAGAAATCCTCGTCTATGCCCATCACCTCGCCGGTCGATTTCATCTCCGGCCCAAGATATGTGTCCACGCCGGATAGCTTAGACATTGAGAACACCGGCGCCTTCACCGCGACTAGCTTCTGCCTCTTCCACAAGCCGCCTTCATAGCCCGCTTCAGTGATGCTTTTGCCCAGCATCGCCTTTATCGCGAGCCTAATCATCGGCACACCCGTTACCTTAGATATGAACGGTATGGTACGGCTGGCGCGCGGGTTCACCTCTATGACGAACACCTGAGTGTCCTGATTGCCGATTGCGCCGCCTGTCGCAGGGCTGCGATACGCCTGCCCGCCGACCACGACATACTGGATGTTCATCAGCCCCTTGACTTGCAGCGCGCGGCCGATGCGCGTGGTGTAATCGACGATTGTGTCAACCTCAGCCTCGGTCAGTGTCAGGCCCGGGTATATCGCCATGGAGTCGCCGCTGTGTACACCGGCGCGTTCTACATGCTCCATAATGCCGGGAATGAGCACATTCTCGCCGTCGCACACGGCATCCACTTCTACTTCGCGTCCCTCGAAGTACTTGTCAATCAGCACGCGCCTGCCCATTCCCGCCTCGAATGCGTGCGTCATGTAGCGCACAAGCTCGGTGGCATTCTGCACGATTTCCATCGCCCTGCCGCCCAGCACATAACTCGGGCGCACCAGCACAGGGTATCCCACGCGCTGCGCGACATTCAGCGCTTGTTCCAGGTTGCTGACCGCCGCGCCTGGTGGATTGGGGATGCCCGTTCTCGCTAAAAACTCCTCGAACAGGTGGCGGTCGGACGCGATGTCGATGGAACGCGCCGTAGATCCCAGTATCGGCATCTCCACGCTGTCGAGCGTCTGCGATAGGTTGATCGCCGTCTGTCCACCGAACTGCACGATGGAAGGCGGGAAGTCCAACTCGGAGCCGTCTTCGGTGAGCGCTTCGTTTTCCAGAATGTCCAGCACGCTCTCTTCGTCAAGCGGCTCGAAGTACAGGCGGTCGCTGGTGTCGAAGTCGGTCGATACGGTCTCCGGATTGGAGTTCGCCATGATGCTGGAGACGCCCTCTTCGTCGAGCGCCCAAGCCGCGTGCACAGAGCAGTAGTCGAACTCGATGCCCTGCCCGATGCGTATCGGCCCGCTGCCCACTACGAGCGCCTTGCCCGTGTTCATCGGTATGGCTTCGTTCTCTTCTTCGTATGTGCTGTAGAAGTAGGGCGTGAGCGCTTCGAACTCGGCGGCGCAGGTATCCACCATCTTGTACACGGGACGCAGGTCCCACTCGTGGCGCAGGTCGCGGATTTGCTGCGCGGTGCGGTCGGTCAGCTCGCCAATCTTTACATCCGAAAAGCCGAGCCGCTTCGCGCGCCAGAGCCTGTCCGCGTCCAAGTGCGAAGACAGCAGTTCTTCTTCCATCAGCGCGATGTTCTGGAACGCGCGCGTGAACCAGGGGTCGATGCCGGTCGCGCGCGAGAGCGCTTCCGGGCTGACGCCGCGCCGCAGTGTGTACAGCAGTGCCCACAGGCGTTCGTCGTTCGGGTTCAGCGGCAGCCGCGCGCCGTTCAGCCCTTCCAGCATTGCATCAGTGTCGCCGCCGCTCGCCCGTTCCGCGCCATTCTGCGCCGCATCAGCATCGCCGAGACGCCAGCCTTCGCCTTCCCAGAGTATGTCGCGGTTGGTGATTTCCAGCGAGCGCACCGCCTTTTGGAACGCCGCCTCAAACGAGCGGTCGATAGCCATCACCTCGCCGGTCGCCTTCATCTGCGTGGTGATGGAACGGTCGCCCGCCGGGAACTTGTCGAATGGCCAGCGTGGAATCTTCACCACGCAGTAGTCGAGCGCGGGCTCGAACGCGGCGACAGTCTGCTGCGTTACGGCGTTAGGGATTTCGTCGAGGCGCTTTCCCACGGCGATCTTCGCAGCGACACGTGCGATGGGATAGCCTGTCGCCTTGCTTGCCAGCGCAGAACTGCGGCTGACGCGCGGGTTTACCTCGATGATGTAGTATTCGTTGTCCCTGCCGCCGCCGTCGGGCAGCGTCTCGCTGACAACATCGCCCGGCGCGAGCGCCATCTGTATGTTACAGCCGCCTTCGATGCCAAGCGCGCGGATTATTTTCAGGCTGACAGAACGCAGCAGCTGGTATTCCTTGTCGGAGAGCGTCTGACTGGGCGCGACCACGATGCTGTCGCCGGTATGCACGCCCATCGGGTCAATGTTCTCCATATTGCAGATGGTGATGCAGTTGTCGGCGGCGTCGCGCATCACCTCGTACTCGATTTCCTTCCAGCCGATGAGCGAACGTTCCAGCAGAACCTGACTGATGGGGCTTGCGGCTAGACCGCTTGCGACGATGGTGTTGAACTCGTCCATCGTGTGGCAAATGCCGCCGCCCGTGCCGCCAAGTGTGTACGCCGGGCGCACGACCAGCGGCAGCGGCAGCGTCTTGAGCGCTTCGTGCGCCTCTTCCATAGATTCGACGATTGCGCTGGGCAGCACCGGCTCGCCGATGTCCGCCAGCAGCTGCCTGAACAGCTCGCGGTCTTCTGCGTTGCGGATGGTCGCTAGGGGAGTACCGAGCAGGCGCACATCGTACTTTTCGAGCACGCCGGCGTCCGCGAGGTCCACGGCGAGGTTGAGTCCTGTCTGTCCGCCGAGCGTGGGCAGCACGCCGTCCGGACGCTCCGCGGCGATAATGCGCGTTAGCACTTCGACCGTCAGCGGCTCGATGTACACGATATCGGCGATGTCTTCGTCCGTCATAATCGTGGCTGGGTTGGAGTTCACCAGCACGGTGGTAACGCCTTCTTCGCGCAGCGACTTGCACGCCTGAGTGCCGGCGTAGTCGAACTCTGCCGCCTGCCCAATAACGATGGGCCCCGACCCGATGACAAGGACTTTGGAAGGTTTTTCGTTCACTGCTTTCTCGATTCCTCTATTTCAACTGTGATTTTTATCCCCTTGATTTCGTACTGGTCCGACCAGAATTCTTCTGCGCCCAGCAACTCATACACCATTGCGTCGAAGGTTTGCATCGGGTTTTCGGCGCTGGTTTCGCCCTCTCCGCCGTCCCAAAACGTAATGCCTTTGTGTATCGTTCTGGCGCGCCCGTTCTCGAATTCGTAAGATACTTTGAGATTTGATCTAATCTCATCTGTCGTTGTCATTGCTGGAGTCCTCTTGGTCCCTATAAACGCATTTGCATTTAGGTCTGACTGATACCCTTCACCCTAAGATACTCCGCCATCTTGTCCGGGAAGTTCACGGTTGCGCCGTCTGCGCCCACATCTACGACATGGCGCATAAGGTCCTCGTTGTACAGACCCTGGCAGCGAACTACGAATCCTTCGGCGCGAATCCTATCCACCAGGTCCGGTGTCGTTATGTCTGCGCGAGGGCATATCTGTGTCAGACCGAGTTCCTTCGACTGCTCAATAATAGAGTCGTCCCATGTCGCGACGGGTCCCATCGGCACAAGCCAACCCTTGGGTAGGACGGAATCGTAAGCTGCTGCCTCTTCAAGCCATTCCTTGCGGAACGAAGTTATGGTTACACTATCCGTCAAGCCATAGCCGCGCACCATGTCTATCGTGCGCCGCGCCAGTCCGCCCGCAATCTCACGCTGCTTTATCTCGATGTGAAAGTACAGCCTACCTTTGTAGCACTCCAGCGTCTCGCCCAACGATCGTATCCGCTCTCCTGCGTATTCAGCGCCGAACCAGCCGCCCGCGTCCATCGCGCGGAGTTCCGCCAGAGTGAAGTCCGCTACTCTACCTTGAGCGTCCGTCGTCCTGTCCACCGTGTCGTCGTGGATGACCACGATGTGGTCGTCGCGCGTCAGGTGCACATCGAGCTCGATATGATGCACACCCATCGCCAGCGCCTTGTCGTAGGCGGCGAAAGTGTTCTCCGGCGCATACGAAGACGCGCCGCGGTGCGCGACATTCATGAACTTCCGCACGGTCTATTTCCTTTCGGTGGGCATAATTGCCGCACGCTTATCCCTTCTCTCTTGATGAGGGTGAGCCAGATGTGCGATCCTCAGATTTATCACATTTGACCAATCCCCTTCGACCACAGATATTCAGCCATCTTATCGGGGAAGTTGACGGTCACGCCGTCAGCCGGTACGCGCTACCTATTCGGGCGCGATTGCCCTCAGAGATACATTGTCAGACCCTTGGTTATCCTTGGGGCCGAATTCGAGCTCAAAACCGCCTATGTCTATAAGCGTGGTTTCATCAAAGACGTCAAGGAAGCACTCCCGTGTGACATCAAGACCACACTCTTGCAACCGCGCGATTGCCAGACGTCCCGCCATATAGCCTTCCAGCGAGATAAACTCGGGTTCTGCCTCGGAGTCGTATGCGGATAGGGCGGCCCGATACCTGGCGACCAGAGAGTTGCTTTCATCGGTGGGCGGAGGCGTCACCTCGGTCACGAAAACGTCTTCTAGGGATTGGTCGAGTTCCGCAAGCCGACTCTTGAGCGCGTCGCTGCTGACGAATGACACCGCCATGAAGATGGGGGCATCCGTAAGCCTGAGGCGCGTGTATTTGATGAATTCGGCCGTCGGAGTGTAAGAACCGATGATGATGACAGCGTCCGGCTCGGCATTGGCGATACGATAAGCTGCCGACTTCACTGCAGAGGTGTTGCGGATGTAATACCAGGCCGCTACCAGTTCCATGCTATCCCGCTTTTCCAGCGCATTTTTAACTCCTTCCAGCCCGTCATGGCCGAAAGAGTCGTTCTGATACAGCACCGCCACCTTGTTCTTGCCATTCTCTTCTAGGTAATCAACCATAGTCTCGGTCTCATCGTGGTAGGATGCCCGCACATTGAGCACATTGGACTGATCATCGCGTCGGATCAACTGCGTACCGGTGAACGCTCCCACGAAAGGAACGCCGCTGGCTTCCACCGTCGGCAACGCAGCGCGAGTAGTCGGCGTGCCCACTGAGCCAATCAGCCCGAATACACGCTCCCTATTAATCAGCTGATTCGTGCCTGAAAACGCAAAGAAGGGTTCGTAATGGTCGTTGAGTGTCTTAAGCGTCAGTTGTCGGCCATTGACGCCGCCCGCCTGATTCACTTCGTGGAAAGCGGCCAAGATGCCAAGTCGCACCCCTTTGCCTAATGCCTCCGAGGGTCCCGTCAAAGCGGCGGATTGCCCAAACTTAATCTCACTGTCAGTAACCCCCGGCACCATGGCCACTGCCACAGGCGCCGTTGACGGTTGAGAGTCGCCCTGTATGTCTGCCACAATGCCGTCAACTTCAAGCAGTAACTGGCGCTGAACGTTCGCGACCTTAGCAACCAAGACTCGCTCCTGTGTTATCAAGGCGAGTCGATGATACAAGCCGTCGAAGAGGTTGTTATCTCCCTGCCCGCGGTCGAACATTTCCTGAGTGAGTTGGAGCACTTCATCCAACTCGGGGTCCCCAAGCTCCCGCAGATATTCAATGTCCCGAGCAGCGGCGGCAGCCCTCCCATCGAATAGCTCGTGGAGTTGCCCTGCCAATGCAGGATTATCCTGCGTACTCGCCCCAAAGAGCGTGGGGGTTGCAAGATCCAAGGTTGACGTCAAATTTGTCAAATGTATGTAGCGGAGTAATTCTTCTGTGGAGTGACTATCTGAATCAGCCACCAGTTCATAGAATTCGTCGTCTAAGCTGGTGGTGGTAGCAGGGACTATTACTATGGCGCTGTCTTCAGTCACGCTCCGCCTGTTTGCTAGACCGGCAACGAGCAAACCCCACAATGGCTGCCTGCCTTGCTGGATGACATCCGCGTCGGATCCCATATCTCTCACTAATCTAGTAATCTCGCCGGTCCGCTCGGGGCGGGCTGCCTCGGCAAGTATCGCCAGTTGCGCTTCCATGTCTGCCTTATGTTCGTCTATCACCGTCTCAGATTGAGTAATGCTGTCCGGCGTCATCGCAGGAGTAGTAGGGCCGGACAAGGCAACCAACTCACCGGCAAGCCTAGAAATACGAACCGCGGCGGCGAGGGCTTGGACGTCGGAGTCAAGAGCCTGTACCTCTTCGTCAGGGTCTCCCTCTACTTCCAGCAACTGCCATGCCGACCAATTTACGGGTTCTGCGCCCGGGCTGCTTTTGCTGCCTACACTGAACTGGTACTGCGCTGCTCCGTTAGTCGGATTGCTGACCGTTAAGGTGTGCGTAGTCGTTTCGCTTCCGTCAACATTATAGGTCAGGACGAGATTCTGCCAGTCCTGACCGGCGTAATGAGCGTCCCAGGCAGCATCATTGTCCACCCAGCGAATGACATAACCCAAAGCGCCGGACACCGCCTCCCAAGACACCACCACCTCGCCGGGATTGGCGCCATTGACCGCCTGCACGTTAGCGGGAGCGGGGGTGGTGGGCAAACCCGTTTGCGCCTGGGCTTCGTTGTCCGGTACCAGCCACCCAACAACGGCGGCAAATGCAACCGCGACAATAATAGCCATGACCGGAAGTGCAATGCGTTTCATCTTCATCATATAGTTTATATCCAGAGCCTTATTTTCATTGTCGCTAACTTCAACGAATCTTCTGATGAAATATAGTAGATTTATAGCAAATTTTGCAGTTATCGCGTCACCCCTCCGCGTAGTCGATCATCTCCATGAACCTGTCGAACATATACTCGTTATCGAGCGGACCCGGGGACGCTTCCGAATGATACTGTATCGTCATCACAGGCAACGATGTATGGCGCAAACCCTCTACGGTGTCGTCGTTCAGGTTGATGTGGCTAACCTCGACCTCTGACGGCAGTTTGTCCGGATCGACAGCGAAACCATGATTCTGCGCGGTGATGTTTACCAGCCCTGTCTGCAAGTCTTTGACTGGGTGGTTCGCCCCGCGATGCCCGAACTTGAGCTTGTATGTGCTGCCGCCTACCGCGCGTCCGACGACCTGATTGCCGAGGCATATCCCGAACACCGGCAGCCTGCCGAGCAGCCCCTTGGTCGTCTCAACGGCGTAGTCCAGAAGCTCAGGGTCGCCGGGCCCGGGCGATAGCATGATGCCGTCCGGGTTGCGCGCGAGTATGTCCTGCGCCGACGCGGTGGCGGGCATGGCGACAACTTCGCAGCCGCGAGAGCGCAGCATCCGCAGGATGTTGTACTTCAAACCGAAGTCGCTGACTAGGATGCGGCGCGTGGTCTCAGGGGCCGGCTGCTGCCAAAGCGGGCTGTTCCAGTCGTATGCGCTCTCAGTCGAAACCTGTCGCACGAAGTCCAGATCGCCGTAAGCGGGGATTTCTTCTAGGCGCGCCAAAGTCTTTTCTGGCGGCTCTCCGACGCCGATTGCGCCCATCATCACGCCCTGCGTGCGTAGTCGGCGGGTGATGGCGCGCGTGTCCACGCCGCTAATGCCCGCGATGCCCTCGGATTGCAGGTATTCGTGCAGCGTCATGTCACTGAGAGAATGGCTGGGGCGAAGGCTATGTTCGCGTACTACGAAGCCGGAGACCTGGACGCGGCGCGATTCCACATCGCGCGAGTTGATGCCGTAGTTGCCGATGAGCGGATAAGTGGGCACGACAATCTGCCCGGCAAACGACGGGTCGGTCAGCATCTCCTGATAGCCGGTCATGGAAGTGGCAAAGACAACCTCGCCAAACGCGGAAGACTGCGCGCCAAACGCATACCCGCGATAAGTAGAGCCGTCTTCAAGAACTAGGTGGGCTGGTGTTGGTTTTGGCATTGGTTTGTGGGTACTCCGATATTTCTCTTGCGAATTATAAGGTCTTACAAAATGACTTGTGCGCTCAATCATCCTTAGGTGAGTTTCGGCTTCTTCTATGCAGCTTCTGCCAGACCGTAATGAAAGGTCTCTTTAAGTGAGGCAATTACAATCTTCGACTGGAAACGCCGAAGGTAGACATCAGTGTATTCCGCGACCATGCTGAAACCAGTATTGTATTCAGGCAGTGGCTGTTGCGCACTAAATGGGCTCCAACTCAGGAGCACAGACTGTCCCATTTTGACTATGGCGTTATGCTTCTTGCTTTTGTTTTCTAAATAGTCAAAGGAACTGTCTTCAGGTTTTTCGAGCCAGACCGAGAGATTCAATGCAGGTCCCCGACCAATGTTTTCAAATTGGGCATCTATCCCACTTGTTCCGTAAGACCGGAGTGTCAACAAAACAATCGGAGCAAAGGAATTTCGCTCTGAGTCAACAGCAACTCTTACTGCTTCCTTAGTTGTGTTGACTTGCTCCGAAGTCGCCTTGTAAGTCTTATGAATGGCCTTTGCATATACAATCGTAACAATGACCAGAACCACTAAGGTAAAGGACTGTACTGCGGCGTTAGGGTCAAGATCAGTGACATACGAGGAAATGACAAGTGCCACCAATACTAGAAGACCAAATCCGCACGAGATTGCCTCGGTCTTGTAGTCCGACCAGATTTTATTTGCCAAGCCTCTCATCCTGCCCAACTGAGTTACCCTTCTTACTGCGTTACCAGTCCTCTTCCGGCAGCGATGCCAACTGCATTTACATCAGTTCATCGTCAAGCGCCGACGATTCTATAGCATAAACCCTGTCCAAAGCCCCGCGAACTTCCGAATCTGATAGGTTTGTCACTATTGCACCACCTCCCCGCTAACCAGCGTCGCATGCACTCTCCCACGCAGGGTGGCGCCCTGCAGCGGCGTGTTCTTGCCTTTGGACGCGAACTGCGCCGTATCCACAACCCACTCCTCATCCGGGTTGATGATGGTGATGTCCGCTACGGCGCCTTGTCGGAGCGTGCCGATGTCGTTGCGGTGCAGGAATCGCGCGGGCGATGCAGTGAGCTTATCAATCAGCAAGGGCAGCTCTATCGCGCCGCTGTGCACCAGCTCCATCAGCTGCCCGAGCGCCGTCTCGAACACGCTGATACCGAACTCCGCCTCGTGGAATGTGCACTGCTTGCCGGTGAAATTGTGCGGCGCGTGGTCGGTGGCGATGAAGTCGATGACTCCGTCGCGCAACCCGGCGACCAGCGCGTTCATGTCCTTCTTTGCGCGCAGCGGCGGGTTGACCTTCGCCGTGGTGTCGTAGGCGGCGGGCGTAAGCGGCGCAAACATGCAGTTGATAGAGCTGCCGTCCGCCGTTCTGCCCAGCGCCGCAACATCCGTCATCGTTAGGTGATGCGGAGTAACCTCCGCGCTCACATTCGTCATGCCGCGTTCCTTCGCGCGGCGCACCAATTCGAGCGAGCCCTCCGTGGTCAAGTGCGCCACATGGTAGCGCCCGCCCGTAAGCGCCGCGAGTTCAATGTCGCGCCCGACCATTATGTCCTCGGATGCGTTGGGTATGCCTTTTAATCCGAGCCGATTGGACACCCAGCCTTCGTTCATAGAGCCGCCATGGAACAGCGACGGCTCTTCGCAGTGGTTGATAACGGGCAATCCTACCGCCGAGCTGTACGCGAGCGCCTGCCGCATGATGTTTGCGTTGAAGATAGGGTTGCCGTCGTCGCTGAAGCCGATAGCACCCGCGTCCGCAAGCTCGCCCATTTCCGCGAGTTCCGCGCCTGCGCTGCGCTTCGTTACGCTGCCGATAGGCAGCACGCGCACGGTCGCCTCGTCGCGCGCCTTGCGAAGCACATACTCCAGTGTGGCGGCTGTGTCCATTGCCGGGTTCGTGTTGGGCATCGCGCAGACGGTCGTGAAGCCGCCGCGCGCCGCCGCAAGCGTTCCGGATGCGATGGTCTCTTTGTCCTCGAAGCCCGGTTCGCGCAGGTGGCAGTGCACATCAACGAAGCCGGGCGCCACGACCATTCCGGCAGCATCGATGACTGCGCCGTGCTCCGGCGGCGCGATGTTCTGCGCCACACCGCTTACCACGCCATTTTCCACAAGCAAGTCGCAAATGCCGTCCATGTCCTGCGACGGATCTATCAGCCTGCCGCCCTTGATGAGAATCATTCCTGAGTGCGCCACTCGCTCTCTCCTTGCAGCATTTCCAACATCGGCTCTACATAGTCGAATAGGGGAAGTTTCACTGAGCCGTCCCACCAGGCGAATTCGCAGTGTTCGTCGCCCAGTACGACATCTCCGGCAGCCTTCACGCCGAAGACGGCGTGAACCCGTCCCAAGTAGTCTTGGTCGTCTGCTGCCCAGTAATCGCAATAGTCGAAGAGATAGTCGGCTTTGCCCATGGTCAATCCGGTCTCTTCGCGCAGTTCTCGTTCGACGGCATCCGCAGGTAGTTCGCCATCTTCAATTCCGCCGCCCGGGAATTCAAACTCTACATCCTGCGGTTCCCTCACGAGCAGGACTTTGCCATTTCGAATCACTATTGCGGTAGCCCTGTGTCTAATTCTCCTTTCTATTATGCCCACGCGGCGCAGTATCGCGTTCACATGCGGATGTACCGGTACATCGGGACCACCGCCCCACCAAGCGTATTCCACTACAAGTGGATCACGCGAAATGTCCACAGCGCCGTCCGCCTCAACGCTGAAGACATAGTGGTGGTTATACTTGCCGTCGTGCGTGAACAAATACTGCACAGCGGTCGCGGTCAGCGTTGTCTCCTCTTCAAGTTCGCGTACTACGGCATCTTCAGGCGATTCACCCTCGTCAATCCCGCCGCCGGGCAGCATGAACGCGGGTCTGAACTTGTCGCGCACAACCAATATGCGGCCGTCACGGACAACAATGGCGGTCGCCCTTTGGCGAGGCGTTTCAGTCAACTTTATCCTCCCTATCCCTGTCCTAAGCTTGTCGAAGGGCTGTCCATTGATATTAGCTAACGCGCGGTGTAACTGCCGCATACAGCAGCGCCATTCGCACAGCTACTCCGTTCGTGACCTGTTCTTCGATGACCTGCTGTGCGCCGTGCGCCACTTCCGGGTCGATTTCTATGCCTTCGTTCATGGGCCCCGGGTGCATTACCAGCGCGTCGGGCTTGGCGAGCTGCATGCGGCGCGGCGTGATGCCGTACATCCGCGAGTATTCGCGCAAAGTGGGCAGGTGTCCCGCTTCCTGCCGCTCCGATTGCAGGCGCAGCGCCATCACCACATCGGCATCGGCGAGCGCGCGTTCCACATTCGTCTCGACTTTCACGCCGGCGAAGGGATGCTCGGGCGCGCCGTCCTCTATGCCGTTGCCGATGCCGCCTAGGAAGTCGGACGGTATCAGCGTTGGCGGCGCGCATAGCGTTACATCTGCGCCCATCTTCGTCAGCCCCCATAGATTGGAGCGCGCCACACGGCTGTACAACAAGTCGCCCACGATGACGACCTTCAAGCCTTCGACTTTGCCGAAGTGCTCGCGGATGGTGTACAGATCAAGCAGCGCCTGCGTGGGATGCGCGTGCGTGCCGTCGCCCGCGTTGATGACGGCAGAGTTCAGGAAGCGCGATAGGAAGTGCGGCGCGCCCGAGTGTGGGTGGCGCATCACGATGATGTCCGCGTTCATCGCCTGCAATGTGAGCGCTGTGTTGTACAGCGACTCGCCCTTTTCCACGCTGCTCCCGCTGCCGGATACATTTATCACATCCGCGCTGAGTATCTTGCCCGCCTGCTCGAACGACACGCGCGTCCGCGTGCTGGCTTCGTAGAATAGCGTGATGATGGTCTTGCCGCGCAGCGTTGGCACTTTCTTGATGTCGCGCTGCAACACCTCGCGCATCACTTCCGTGTTCTGCAGCACCACCTCGATCTCTTCGCGCGTGAAATCGTCCAGGTCAAGGATGTGTCGCGGCGTGGCTGGTCGCGCGCCGTTCGTGTGTGGCAGCGGCGCTTGCCGCACAGGTCCGCGGCGAGTTGTCGTCGTCATCAGTCGCTCTCCATCAGGGTTTGCCCTTCGACAAGTCGGTCAAGTCTTTCACTTTAGAATCACTCCCTCATCAGCGCAATCTGATCGATGCCGTCTATCTCGCTCATATAGACTTGCACAGATTCTTCGCGCGATGTCGGCACATTCTTGCCCACATAGTCCGGGCGAATGGGCAACTCGCGGTGTCCCCTGTCCACGAGACTGGCGAGCTGTATTTCACGCGGTCGTCCGAAGTCGTTCAGCGCGTCCATGGCGGCGCGGATGGTGCGCCCGGTGTACAGCACATCGTCCACCAGCACCACGCAGCGCTCGTGCACGCCGGACGGGATGCTGGTGTGCATTAGTCGTCTTCCGCGCTCTGCGATGTCGTCGCGGTACAGCCCGACATCCAGCTCGCCGACCGGCACATCGACGCCTTCGAACTGGCGAATGAACTCGGCGATGCGCTTTGCCAGCCACACGCCGCGAGTCTGAATGCCGACCAGCACGATGTCTTCGACACCGCCGTTGCGCTCCAAAATCTCGTGCGAAATGCGGACGAGAGCGCGTCGTATTTCGTCCGCGCCGAGTATGCTGCGTTCAGTTGAAATAGCGGGCGAACTACCGGGCGCGCCGCCGCTATTCGCGCTGTCAGGCAAGGAATTGTCCAACAAAAAAAACCTCTCGCCGGGCGGCAAGAGGTCAGACGATCAGCACTGTCGTGCAACCGGCACACAACTGCGGCAAAATCGTCGTCTCCCTTGCCAGCCTCTCCGGACTGAGTTAAAGGGGCATTCTCTAGATTTGCTGCTACCATTGTACAAGCAGCGGCGTACACGCTTCAAGGAAGATTACGCGATCTTTTACCATATCTATCCTGCTCATACTGTTAGTTGATAATGATTGGTCATTCCGAGCAGGGCGAGGAATATGAAATCGTCATGGCAAAATCGTTCAGATATTTCGGAATCATCACTTCGCTTCGCTGCGTTCGGAATGACATTGAGGCGTGTGCTATCTTGTTCATACTGTCAATTAAGGATGAAATCAACATCGGTGTACAGAATAAGCAGGATGGAATGGGATTGTGGATGGTGCGAGACGCGCCTTGACGCGCTTTCGCGTAAGACACTAGAATAGCGCGGAATACGGTTCGCAAGGCAAGGAACGGCGTATTGGCTGATGTGATTGAAATGGAGTCTATGGGCGGCGTGGTGGCGCGGACGCGCGGCGGCGACGTGGAATTCGTAGTCTGCGGGTTCGACGCGCAGCAAGGCAATGTCGTCTGGGGGCTGCCGAAGGGAACGCCTGAAGACGGCGAAACGCGCGAACAGACCGCCCTGCGCGAGGTGAACGAAGAGACAGGTTTGCAAGTTCGCATCGATGACTTCGTGGGCAGCATAGACTACTGCTTCGCCCGGTTCGATGACGGCGCGCCTTGCCACAAGGTCGTGCACTTCTACCTGATGAGCGCGTACGGCGGCGACCTGTCGCTGCACGACCACGAATTCGACTATGTGCGCTGGCTTCCTGCGCCGGAAGCCTTGAGGACGCTGACTCACGATAACGAGGTCCGAGTTGTTAAGAATGCCCTTCAGCTTATCTCGAAGAAAGCCCGAACCGGCTGAACCCATCTCGCTTGAAGGCAAGAAGGTGGAGCTTCGGGAGAAGCGCATCGAGGACGCACTCAACGACTACACTTGGCGGGTGGACGACGAACTCGCCAAGTTAGACGCCACACGCCCGTTAAACATGGCGTACAACGACTTCTTGCGATACTCGCAGGAAGAGATAGACTACCCTAGCGCACGCTCCAAGCGCTTCGGCATCGACGACCTGACGGGTAAGCACATCGGCAACTGCATGTACTATGACATAGACACGCGCCGCCGCGAGACCGAGCTGGGCATAATGATCGGCGACCGCGCGTACTGGAGCAAGGGCTACGGCACGGATGCCGTGGACACGCTGCTGAAGTACATCTTCACGCAGACGAACTTGGAGCGCGTATATCTGCACACGCTGGACTGGAATCACCGCGCGCAGAGGTCATTCGGCAAGTCAGGCTTCCGCCAAGTCAAGCGCGTACGCAAGCGCGGCTTGGACTTTATCCAAATGGAAATCCTGCGCGACGAGTGGGAGAAGATGCAGGGTTTAGGTGAGGGCTAGTCACCAAACCTATCCCCCACCTTCAAGCCAACTGCTTCAATCCACTCGGGCGCGTTCACCTTGCGCTGGCGTCCCTGCTGCACTCTGCCTACGAAGATAGATCCGCCGTTCGCCGCGATGCGGAAGCCATCGTCCGTGATTTCCGTAACCTCGCCTGGTGCCCCGCCTGCATCGCTGTCAGACTTGCTCGCGCGGAAGAAGCGCACGCTGTCGTCTCCGAATGTCGAGCCGGAGCCTGGGCTGGGGTCGCTGCCGCGAATCAAGTTGTAAACCTCTCCGACCGGCTTGTCCCAGTCTATGACCACGTCCTCAGCTCGGCACCAACCTTCGTAGGTGGCGTCGTCGTGGTTCTGCTCAATGCGCGGCGCGGTGCCCGCCTTGACCATATCGACCGCCTCGACCATCGCGTCCACGCCCATCGGGAACAGCCTGCCGAAATACACCGAGCCGAGCGTGTCGTCCGGTCCTATCTCGGTCTCCTTTTGCAGCAGAACGGGACCGGTGTCCAAGCCCTTGTCTGGCCAGAATACCGTTAGCCCTGTCTTTTCCCTGCCGAAAATGATGGGCCAATTGATAGAACTCGGACCGCGGTGCAACGGCAGCAGCGACGGGTGATACTGTATCGTGCCCTGTGTTGGCGCTTCGAGAATTGCGTCCGGCACGATGTCGGTTACGAACGCCATCACGCACAGGTCGGCATTCAGCGCCAAGAACGCGTCGATGCAGTCTTGGTTGCGCATGCGGCGAAACTGCAAGACGGGGATGTCATGCCCCTCGGCGGCAGTCTTGATTGGGTCGGCCGGTCTGCCTTCCCTATCCGGCGGGCAGAACACGCCCACAATGTTCTCGTCGTGCTCAACGAGCGCGTTCAGCACACTCTCGCCAAATGCCGCTTGCCCAATAAGCGCAATCCTAAAGTCGTCAGCCATGGAAATCTCCTTCGGGGAAGTGTCGGTATGTCAGTCGGGTATGTCAGTTAGTCAGTCGGCGAGTTAAATCGCCATTCCTGTGGCAGCAGGAATCCATTATCCGGTTGTGTGTCAGCAGAGTTTCAGATCGCTAGTCTTGCTCGCGGTCTTCAGTGAATCTAAAGTTACATAACGCTGACCTTTCATCACCCAACCCACTCGCTTTCCACCCTTACCTATCAGGTCATTAGCGATAGGCTTGTCTAGCGTTATAGTCTCAGGATCATCAGGGCCGCTCAAAAAGATGATCTTGGTCTCCGCATTGAAATTCTCAATCTCATTGCATTGCTTAATTCGCTTGAATATCTCGTTAGCGAGTTCCCTCTCTTGAGAGTCTTCAAGTGAGTCGATTTCTACCTGCCTCGTAAAGTTAATGGGGCCTACCACCGACTTCACTTTAGGCACAATGATCTTGATTTCTTGGCCTGTGTAAAAGGCAATATGGTTTGAAGGCTTGGCCAGTCCATATCCTGCTCTATATCCGCTGATGAAAGGCTCTGCAACTTTGCCTAAAGCGTTATACGCCGGCCAAGCCCAACCGGCAGAAGCCACCGCGACTCTGTCGGCAGAAGATATTGTAAGTGCTTCGTGATCGAGAAATGAACTAAACTCTCTTAGCAGGTAATCATCCATCGATAAAGGTGGTGCATCTTTGCTGTCGAGTATTTCTGACACTATGTTGTCCAATTTCCTGAAGTTCGCCCATACGATTCTTTCTCTATCATTTTTACTTATAGAGTTGCTATCTAAATTAGTTGGTCTATCGTCGTCAGGAATGAGTACGAGCAGTTTTTCGTTGGGCTTCACTGCTTTCATGTGGTTTCTGATCTGTACAACGCCTACTTTATCGTGTTCTATCTTAGTCTCTATCCATACGCTATGCCCGGTCTCGATTTTGGCATCGGGTATGGAATCAACCCCTCTTGGTTGATTGGCAAATGTGACAAGCCCAAACTCCTCGTCTCCCAACAATCCCTCAAGTATGCGATTCATGTTGGCTACACTCAGCCGCTCAAGCACAGCAAGAAAAGTGGCAGTAACGCGATTCTCCCCTTGACTATATGTCGAAAACAGCGGCGTGGTCATCTTCTAATCCCCCCAGTGTATTGGCGCGAGCCTATTACCAGTCAGTTATACCACCATCGCACCCCAACGGCAATCAACATCCTCCGCATCCTGTAAGTCCTAGCAGTCCTCATCCCGCTGACAGACTGACTTACTGATGGACTGAAACACTGATATACTTGCTACCTATGCTTAAAATCATGCGCGCGCTGCGCCCTAAGCCGATTCCCATTTACGCTGGTTGGTGGGTCATATCCGCGCCGTTTCTTGCCGCTATGCTCACTGTCGGATCGGGGCAGTACGCCTTTGGGCTGCTTATCCCGCCGCTGGAGCAGGAGTTCGGCTGGACGCGCACGCAGATAAACTTCTCGCTGTCCTTCACGGCGGCGGGCAGCCTCATCGCGCCGTTTCTAGGTCGCGTCATGGACAGGCACGGCGCGAAGAACATCCTAGCGGCGTCCATAGCGCTCATCGCCGTCAGCTACCTGCTGCGCCCGCTCATGACCGAGTTATGGCACTGGTATGCGCTCAGCTTCGTGCAGTACTTTGGCTTCGCCGGCGCGTCCATCCTGCCGGCAGGCAGGCTCGTGGGCATCTGGTTCCAACGCTCGCGTGGGCGTGTGATGGGCATAACGCTCATGGGTAACAACTTTGGTGGCATGACCTTTTCGCCGCTGACCACGCTTGCGCTTGGGATGTCGTGGCACTGGGCGTTCATCAGCCTGTCGCCGTGGCAGGGGACATACCTGCTGTTCGGAGCAATCGGGGCATTGCTGACGGTCTATGCGCTGCTGGTGGTGCGCGATTTCCCGACGCGGGCGCAAGTGCGCCGTCAAGCGGTCGAGGAAGACGACGGGCCGGACGATGCGCCGGTCGTGCTAACAGGCTGGTCGCTGCGCGAGGCGCTGCGGACGAAAGCATTCTACGCGATGACGCTGGCGGTGATGCTCGGCTCTTTCACATACAGCGCGGTGCTGACGCAGATGGCGGCGCACCTGACGGAAGAGGGCGTTTCGGCGGGTGTGGCGGGATTCGCGCTGGGACTACTGGCGGGCTTTGGAATGCTCGGCAAGTTCGTGATGGGGCTGCTCGCCGACCGCATAACGGCGCGCTACGCTCTGATGATGGACTTGCTGGGGCAGGCGGGCTTTCTTGTGTTGCTCACTTACTTCGCGGGGCAATTCGTCCCGCTGCCGGCGTTCATACCCGTAGCGGAATTGCCACTCGTCTGGATATTCGTGCCGCTGTTCGGCTTCTTTCTGGGCGCGTTCGGCGCGCTTTTCCCGCTCATCGTGCAAGACGCATTCGGCATTCGGTACTATGGCAGCATCATGGGCGTGATGAGCATAACGATGGCAGTGCCCGCGTTCGTCGGACCGCTTCTTGCGGGATGGTCGTTCGACTACACGGGCAGCTACCGCTTCGCGTTCCTGTTGGTCGCGGCGCTCTTCTTCACCGGCGCGATTGCGCTGACTCAAGCGGGCACCCCCAGGCGTAGGGAATAGCGTGGTAGCGTCTCGCTTTGAAATATCGAGCAGTCTATACGGCAGGTCGTAATTCAGACTGAGACACTGTCAATGTAGTAGCGTTGACTTTTTAGTGTATATTGTATGTATAAAGATGAAGGGGGAAGGAATAATGATTGCAAGTAATCAGACTTCGCTCTTTGTTGACGATGGACTTCCAAATGAGCTTATAAGCGATTTGCGTCGCCTAAATCCTTGGTGGGAGCATGCCTCCATGCCTCCCCAGCCCAAAATGCGCCGCCATCTCGTAGGGCAGATACGCCGACGGCTGGAAGCCAGGATTGCTCCGATAGTGGTGGTGCGAGGCCCGCGCCAAGTGGGAAAGACAACGGCGCAGTTCCAAATCATTTCTGACCTGCTCGCCGAAGGCGTGCCTCCCACAAGTATTCTGCGTGTCCAGTTCGACGAATTGTACTCGCTCAGAAATTTGAACGAGCCTATTCTTCGCATTTCCGACTGGTTTGAGCGTCAAATAGCTGCTGCGAGATTCAACACATTAGCGGGCGAAGGTCAAAGAGCATATCTCTTCTTCGACGAGGTTCAGAATCTTGACGGCTGGAGCGCCCAACTCAAATCCCTGGTCGACAACTCCGCAGTAAAGGTTGTGGTCACGGGGAGTTCGGCGCTCAGAATCGAGCGAGGGCGTGATAGCCTTGCGGGACGCATCAACACGATCGAAGCTGGCGTTCTCTCATTGACCGAAATCGGCGTTCTTCGAGAGTTGGAGACGCCTGATCCATTTCTACCTGACAATGGGTTAGGTCCACTTTTAGACAAGGACTTCTGGCTGGACCTACGCGCTCACGGACAGGCCCAAGCGAAACTTAGAGACGAAGCCTTTTGCCACTTTTCGGAAAGAGGCGGATATCCACTCGTCCATAATCTCAGGGATGTTGATTGGCATACGCTTGCCGACCAGCTCAACGAAACGGTTATCAAGCGGGTCATTCAGCACGACCTTCGCCTGGGCGAAAGGGGACGCAAGAGGGACCCACAATTGCTTGAAGAGTTGTTTCGTCTTGCCTGCCGATATGCGGGGCAAACCCCAACTGTGTCCACTCTTGCCGAGGAAACACGTCTGTCCCTTAGCGCCAACATCGGCTTTCAGCGAGTAACTTCCTATCTGAGATTTCTCGATGACACTCTTTTGCTCCGGTTGATTCCGCCCCTTGAGATCCGCTTGAAGAGGAAGAGAGGAAGTTCAAAGCTGTGCTTGGTTGATCATGGCTTGCGCGCAAGCTGGCTTCAGGAGCAGATTCCCTTAACTCCAAAAGCGCTGGCGGATCGTCCCGAACTTTCCACTGTAGCCGGACATTTAGCAGAGAGTATCTTCGGTTCGGTCGCTTCTACGATTGCCGGACTGGACATCTCTCACTTGCCAGAGCGAGGCATAGACCGGGAAGTGGATTTCGTTTTGACGATTGGTTATCAGCGCCTACCTGTGGAGATTAAGTATCGGCGCAGGATACATCCTTTGCAGGACACTCTGGGCATTCGGTCATTTATGGAGAAAGCAGTCAATAATGCGCCTTTCGGCATACTAATCACCCAAGACGATGCAGTAACCGTTGATGACCCTCGAATAGTCTGTATGCCACTTTCGACTTTCATGCTACTCAGGTAATTATTTCGCTGCGAAAACTGATGCTCTCACAGGTAGCTGATCTATGCTAACGGAGGCGCGCAGTCATATAATAAGCAGCATCTGAATCGATAGCGCACAATTCAAGGAGAACAGAAAATGCAGGTTATCCGAAATGGGCAGAACGAGCCGGAAGACCGCTCGGACGCGCCGATATTCTACGGCGGCAAGGTTACGGGCGAAGGGATTGTCGGCGACGGTATGAGCGGCGACTTTAACTTCAACAAGGTCAGCTTCTTCAATGGCGCGAAGAACAAGTTCCACACGCACACGAGCGACCAGATTCTGTTCGTGCTGGGCGGCAAGGGCTATGTAGCCACCGACTCGGAGCAGATAGAGGTAGGCGAGGGAGACACGGCGCTAATCCCTGCCGGCGAGCGCCACTGGCACGGCGCCGTCGATGGCGAAGACTTCTCGCACATCTCGCTAACGCATCCTACCAGCCAAACTACCGTGTACGACGACTAGGCTCTGTGGACATTTCTGATTTTCAGCCCGTCATTCCTGCGGAAGCAGGAATCTAGTGTCTGCAAGCAGCGTTAATGAGATAAAATGGCTGCGTTTTGAGATTCTGGATTCCCGTTTTCACGGGAATGACTCAAATGTCAACACGCCCTAGTTATCAGTAATCAGATATGCCATTGCGGTATCGCTTTGACTGACTACTGATTACTTTCCTCAAGCGCGGCTTCGATGGCGGCGCGATAGACTTCGTAGTCCGGTCCGCCCACGCGCTCACCGTTGACGAACACGGAAGGCGTGCCTCTGATGCCGCGTCCCATGCCGTCGATCTGGCTTGCGCGGATGCGCTCGAAGTGGCGGCCGCTATCGAGGCACTCCATAAATGTCGGCAAGTCCAGTTCCAGGCTTTCGGCGGTGGATTGCAGCCAAGCTAGACCGAACCTGTTCTGTCGCGCGTCGTCCCAGTTGTCGAATATGGCGTCGTGATATTCCCAGAACATGTCCTGCTCGGCAGCGCACTCCGTGCCCATCGCGGCGACGATGGATTCCTGACCGATGACGATGAAGTGGCGATACACGAAGCGCACATCGCCCGATGCCACATAGTCTTCGATAATCTGTCGCCCTGGCCCGAGGGCGAATGTGCGGCAGTATGGTCACTGGAAGTCTGAGAACTCGATGACCGTTACCGGCGCGTTCTCATCGCCTAGAAACTGCGCGTACGCCGTATTGTCCGCGCTATCGACATTTATCGCGCCCGCTTCCTCGAACGCTCCCACGAACTCTAACTCTAGCTGGAAACTATCTTCCACGCTGAGCACGACCGCGACGCTAGGCTTGTCTATACCGAACTGCTCGAAGGTAACCACCACGCTCGCCAGTCCGCTTATCGTATCGCCGAACTCCGCGACGACATCCCAGGTTACCTCGCGAGTCTGGTTGCGAACGGTCAGGTCGCCGGTGATGGTGAACTCGACTGTGCCGCTTGCATCGCTGAGCGGTGATGGCAGCCCTTCAGCCGAAGTGGGGCTGAACACAATCGCGGGATATTCTGATGTCAGCAGCGTTCGCTCGCGGACATAGCCATCGCGGCGGTCGCTGTCAGTCGTCAGCGACGCGGCTTGCATAACGATAGCGCTGCCTTCCGCCACAACACCGCCATCGTCATCGAACACGACGCGCCCCACCACCTCGGTAGTCTCACCGACGGCGGTGAAGAACCCTCTGCCCGCCAGCTCTTCATCGATCATGTACCGTGCAACAGTGCCTTCTCCAAGGACAAAGTGGTTCGCGCCCGATCCGCTTGACGCCGCCGTTGCAACCGGCGCAGTCACGGGCGCCTCCGTAGCGGTTGACGCAGGCGCGGCTGTTGCCGCAGGTTGAGTCGCCGATGCCCGTGGCTCCGCGGTTGCCGTGGGTGCGGGTTCAGGCGTAGCGGTGGGCGCGGGTGCAGATGTTGGCGCTGCGGTGGGTGCCGCCGGTGCTGCTGCTGTGGGCGCCGGCGTGTCCGCCGTAGCAGCCGTAGTTTGCGGCTCTGCCTGCTGCGAGCACGCGGCAAGAACCACCGCAAGCATCATAACAACGAGCACGCCAGCCGCCA
Organism: Chloroflexota bacterium; assembly: GCA_009840355.1. Classification (NCBI taxonomy): domain Bacteria; kingdom Bacillati; phylum Chloroflexota; species Chloroflexota bacterium. The sequence continues at coordinate 15,287 of VXNZ01000011.1, read as the reverse complement.
CCCTGCCAATGGAAAAGGGCATAGTGCTAATACTCCGTATCATAACTTTCGCATAATCGCTGCATACAGCATAGCACAGGGCAGGGCGGGGGATGGCGGCGTAGCTTCTTCACTCGCCGTCTTATCTATCCTGTCCATCGATGCTAATACCCGTCTCCCTTCAATTCCACAAGCAAACAACTGCGCTGTCATTCCGATACGAAGTGAGGCATCCGAAATCCTAGCACTGAGCCAGTAGGAGGCTTCAAATTCATCCCGATGCTCGGAATGCCATGGTTGGCAATGGACTTGTATGAAAGGGAGGTGAACGACACGCAATCTCACGGCAACGCTAGTCCGCAAAGAACCGCGCCAATTCGTCGCGGGAGAAGGTGGGAAGCGGGCGCTCTTCGCCGTTTGTGGTGATGCGCAAGCCGGCGGACTGCGGGGTGATGCTGCCGATTATGCTGGCAGGGATGCCTTCGCTGCCTAGCGCATCGATGACGCGTTCGGCGTCCGGTGGCGACATAGTTGCGAGCAGCGCGCCGGATGCGATTAGCCCGAGCGGGTCGAGCGAGAGCGCGTCGCAGATTGCGCGGCACTCGGGCAGTATCGGGATACGCGCCGCGTCAATGGTCAGACCTACGTCTGCCGCCGTCGCGAGTTCCAGCAGCGCGGAGGCTATTCCGCCTTCTGTCGGGTCGTGCATGGCATGTACGGTTGCCGTGTCGCAGGCTATTGCCGCAGCACGCGCCACGCTTATGCCCGGAGTGAACAAGAACGCCTTCGCGCGCTCGATGACCGCCTGCGGCACACCTTTCGCCGCCAGCGCGTCCTCTGCTTCGCGCGCCAGAATCGATGCACCTTCTATCGCCACGCCTTGCGTCAGCACGATGCTGTCGCCGACCTGCGCGCCGGATGTCAGCACGACCTTGTCCTTGTCCACCTCGCCGAGCATCGCGCCCATCATCACGGGACGCGGCAAGCCGTAGGTTATCTCGGTGTGTCCGCCGATGAGCGTGATGCCAAGGGAGTCGCACGCCTCAATCAGTTGCGAGAAAATCGTAGCGGTCTGTGTTTCGGTCGTGCCTTCGGGCAGCAGCAGCGTCGCCATCAGCCAGCGCGGAGTCGCGCCCATCGCCGCCAAATCGTTCGCGTTGACCTGCACCAAATACCAGCCGATAAGATCGGTGGCAAATGTGATGGGATCGGTCTTGGCGACGAGATACCGGTCGCCCATGTCGATGAGGGCGGCATCTTCCCCGGCGCGCGCGCCCAACACCACACGCGGGTCGCGCACATCAATGTCAGACAGCAGCCGCGAAAGCAACTCCATCGGAAGTTTGCCAGCAAGCATATTTAGTCAGTCAGTCTTTCAGTATGCCAGTTAGGTCAGTAATAAGGTAACATAGACAGTCAGGAAACTGACCGACTGAAAGAGATACGATTTCACAAAGGCCTTTCATACCTGTCATTTCGAGCGAAGCGAGAAATCTAAAGTCGGAAACAGGTTTGCGTGCAACGATTTCAGATTCCTCACTGCGTTCGGAATGACAACATTAGGGATTTGTGAAGTCGTCTTTGAAAGACTGATGAACTGACGACCATGATAACTGCAGTATTCTTCGATCTATACGGTACATTGGCCGGTTTTCGCCCCTCGCGCTACGAGATACAGTCGGAGGCGCTCGCGGACTTCGGTATCACCGTGACGCCGGACGGCATTCTGCGCGGCTACTACCTTGCGGACGCATTTATGTCGCAGCAGAACGCCACGAAGCCGGTGCGTAGCCTGTCGCGCGAGGAGAACCAGGTGTTCTTCGCCGAGTATGAGCGGCGTGTGCTGCGTGGCGCGGGCGTTGAGGTGTCGCAGGAGCAGGCGTGGGAGATATGGCGGCGCATACGGCGCATCGACTACGCGCTCGCGCCGTTCGACGACACGATACCCGCGCTAGAAGCGTGCAGGCGGATGGGCTTGATCGTCGGGCTAATCAGCAACATGAACCGGAACGGCGATGAGCTGGCGGACAGCCTCGGACTACTGCCGTATCTGGATTTCTCAATAACATCGCACGAAGTCGGCGCGGAAAAGCCCGACCCGTTGATATTCGAGCGTGCGCTGGGACGCGCGGACGCGCGTCCCGAATCTGCGGTGCATGTAGGCGACCAGCTGACATCCGATGTGGCGGGTGCGCTGAATGTGGGCATTAGCGCCGTGTTGCTGGACAGGGACGGCAACCACAGGGATTACAAGGCACAGCCGCGCATCACCGACCTATCCGAATTACCGGAACTATTGGAGACAATGAGCGACTAGAAGTCGTCGTCAGCCTTGCGCCTGCGCCGCTTCCCCACGACCTCGACCGTTTCGGCGGCTACCACCGGCGAAATATAAGTGTCTCGCTTCTGTGCCTTCTTCTTGGGCTTTTTAGCCTCACGCTTAGGGACACTTCCTCGCGGCATAACTTTCACCTCCCTAATTGGTGTTGGCTCGACTGTTATCATCGACACATGTCATCGTCACAATCGCAACAGTCGCACTTGCCAGAGTTTAGACGAGATTCAAGAATATGTAAAGCAACGCTACGAAAACGCATCTTCCGTCGCTGTGCGCTATCGCCGGAGATGGCGGATGATAGCGACCGCCGCCTCAGTCTCACAAACGCTGCACTATGCTACCGCGCCCACTACCACAATCAGCAGTCCCAAGCGCACGAACAGTCGATTTTCCATCTCTTTCACGTCAGCTCTTGTGGCAATATGTTCGTGACCGCCTTCCAAACGGCTCACCCGGCTATCTACGCCTTGCACCTTGTCACTTAAGTTTTTGACATCTTCTACTGTTGCTATATGTGTATCAAATCTGCAACCTTGCGCACTTATACTTTAACAGACGCTTAGCCAAAGGTGAATGGCGGTGGCTGCCTGCCGTCGATGTCGGTAAAGCCGTATTCTCGCGCGAGTTCGCCGGTCTTGTAGGCGTTGCCGCTTCGTCGCATCACATCGGGATCCGTTGCAAGGGTGACGACGGCGCGCCCCGCGTATCGCGGCGATTCCGCGATTGCCAGCTCGTCGGCGGACGCGAACCGCTCCACGCGCTCGGTGCGCGTCAAGCCCGGATATAGCGCGAGCGCGACGATCCCGTGCTGCCGCAATTCCTGCGCCATCGCGAACGCCATGCGGTCCACGGCTGCCTTGGCGATGTCGTACATCACCTGCCCGCGATACTTGTCCTCGTCGCCCGACGATATGTTCACGATGAGTCCGCAGCTCTGCGGTACCATCAGCGGCACGGCGAGACGGCTCGCCGTGTAGTGCGCGCGCACGCCGGCGTTGAACATCAAGCCCCAGCGCCAAAGCGGCTGCTCCCAGAACGGCGCCACGAAATCCACATCGTCGATGCGCTCGTAGCCGCCCCAGACATTGTTCACCAGTATGTCCAGCCTGCCCTGTTCGCGCGCAATCTGCTCGAACAGGTCGCGCACATCGGCGTCATTCGTGTGGTCGCAGCGTACGGCGATTCCTGTGCCGCCAGCCTGCGTTACCAGCGCAGCCGCGCCGTTCACATCGCCGCCCAGCGATTCCGTTGTCGCGCTTCTGCTTACGCTGCGCCCGGTTACATACACCGTCGCGCCCGCAATGCCCAGCTCGTGCGCGATACCGCGTCCGACGCCACGGCTGGCACCCGTAACCAGCGCGATTTTGCTCGATAATTCGGTCATATTTGCTACTTTCCATCGCCGTTCAGAACTTGTCGCTTGTTGACACTTGATTATGTCGGACTACAATAAGCCTATCTTACATAATTTGGAGGCGCGTCATGATTACGAAATTCGACAGCCTGTATGCCGGGCATGTGGACATGGACAATATCGGCTATGCGGGCACAGCGGTGAACGACCGCGTTTTCGACAACGACCATCTGGCGAGCGTCTATTCCAAGACGGACGCGATAGCCAAGACGATGGATGCGAACGGCTATGACACATTCTGGCTTGCGGAGCACCATTTCCAGCCGGAGGGCTACGAGTGCATACCCAATGTGCTGATGAGCGCGGTGCATCTGGCGCACATCACGGAACGGCTGAACATCGGCTGCGGCTTCAACATCGCTCCGATGTGGCATCCGCTGCGACTGGCGGAAGACTACGCGACTGCGGACATCCTGACCGGCGGGCGCGTTATATTCGGCGTTGGACGTGGTTACCACAGCCGCGAGATTGAGTCGTTCGGCTCGCCCCTGTTCGACCAAGAGGGCAACCGCGACCTGTTTGAGGAGCAGGTGGACATCATCTTCAAGGCGTTCAACGAAGACTCGTTCTCACACCACGGCAAGAACTACACCATCCCGCCGAGCGTGCCGTATCGCGGCTATGAACTCGAGGAGATAACCCTCGTGCCGCGTCCGATGCGCTTACCTGTCGAATGCTGGCAGCCGATACAGAGCGCGACTCCTCGCGGACTGGACTTCATGGCGAAGCACGGCATCAAGGGCATCATCGGCGGCGGCGTAGCAGAAGGCGGTGCGATGCACCGCGTCGTGGAGGCGTTTCGAGAGGCATACGCGCGCACCGGCGTTGACTTAGAACTCGGCGGCAACCTGAGCTTCGGCTATCACTTCTACCTCGCCGACAGCAAGGAAAAGGCGATACGAGAGGCAGCCGCGCTGTTTGAGGAAAACCTGAAGATGTTCGGACCGCTGCGTCTGGTGCGCGCACTCAGCGAAGAGCAAATAGACGCGATGAGCGATCCGAGGCGCGCGCCAAACTCCGATCTGCCGCGCATCGAAGGCGCAGTCGAAGCGGGAGGATTCCTATGCGGCACGCCCGAAGAAGTCGCCGCCCAGCTAAAGCGCGTGGAAGAGGCATATCCTGGCTTAGACAGAATAAGCGTAAGCCAGCCCGTAGGCACAGCCGAGGCAATCATCACTGAGCAGCTCCAATGGTTCGCCGAAGAAGTCATGCCCGCGTTCAAGGGGAGCGCATCAGCGCGCGAATCTGAACTGGAAGCGGTGCCCGGCGACGACTAGGCGGTTGGATGAAAATACCACTGACGACTTTTGAGCGTTAACACTTGAAAGAGGAGAAAACATGCCAAACAAAAAAGGCAGCGCCCTGCTGATGGTCTGGACAGAAGTCCCGGCCGATAAGGAGGACGACTACAACGCCTGGTACAACGAGGAGCACATTGCGGAGCGGCTCGCCATCCCCGGCTTCCTGAGCGCCGCTCGCTACGAATCATCATCCCCCGGCGCGCCCAAGCACCTCGCGATGTACGAATTGGAGAACATCGACGTGATGACGTCGGATGCGTACCTGAGCGTTCGTGCCAACCCGACAGAGTGGACGAAGCGCTGCTCACCGGATGTGATCGCCACGACCTACATCCGCAACACGTACGAGCAGATATTCCCGGCAGACGTCGAAGAAGGCACGGCGCAGAGCGGGATGGCGGCCGCGTTGCAAATCGGACGAATGACCGTCCCGCCGGAACTGGATGCCGAGTGGAACGACTGGTACAACAGCGTCTATGTGCCCAACTACATGAAAGTGCCGGGCTGCATACGCGGCAGGCGCTACCGCGCCGTTGTCGGCGAGCCCGCATACCTCACCGTGTACGAATTCGAGCATCCCGAAGTATCGCAGACCGACGAATGGAATCGGCAGCGCGCCATAGACCCGCGCAACGAACGCTGGCAGAACACGATGGAGCACGCGGCGGGTTCGCCGGGCGTGTGGGTGAAGACGTTTGAGTTGTAGTAGATGGCCTGGGATGAATAGGATAAGGGGATGAGGGGACGGCGTGGAAATTGCGCTGTTATTTCGTCCCCTGCTCTCGCTTTAAGCAGGTTACTTCCCCTTTGATTTCGAGCATGAGCAGTTGACATACTCGCCGCGCTCGATCGTCGCAAAACCTTTAAGCGCCTTCTTCTGCACGATTGGCGACTTGTACGGCTTGAACCGCTCTTCGATTCTCGCCTTTTCCTCAAGGCTGAATTCTTTGTCCATTCGTGCTGCCATCGCTGTCCCCTTCCATTAGTCAAATCATTGGAGCCAGTGTAATGACTTAATGAAGGACTCACAACATCCCAAAGATTACTCATCCCATACAAAAGGCGTTCCCGCATCAAGCGATATATGTTGCACACGCCACGAAGCCAATTGCTTCAACCTGCTGAGGCTGATTCTAGCGCGAAATGGTTCGCCTCGACTTGGAGCGTTCCTGCCCGCAAGCCAAAATGTCTGCTCCGGCGTCGGATTGTAGCGGTCTTGCAGTATCCCGTTAGGCAGACATGTTACGGACATGCTTTCAAGCGCTTTCTGCAATGTCTCTGAGCCTTCGGAGTAGTTGTACTTGACGAAAACCGTTGTAACGAGATATTCGTCATTCTGAACGTTGAGGATTCGCGGCAATGTTCCCTGTTCATCTACGGGTGCGCCGGCGCGCATCTGCCTGACGCTCATGGATGTTTGCGCTGTCTGTATCGTAACCGTTCCCGCGCCTTCAATCTTTTCTGCTTTGGAATCTACGAACAACGCCTGTCTGACAGAATACTCAGGTTGAAATACATACCTAGCCCTCTTGTAATCAATCTTCCCGAATAGCCTTACGGGTATGGTCGAAGTGCCCATACGATCCATGGCTTCGCGGGTGATGTCTTCGCCAATGTCTGCCACAAGGTCGGTTTCGTGAATGAAGAATTCGCCGGCTTCGTTTCTGAAATCGTAAATCGCTTGAACGACCATACGCAGTGTCGCCTTCTCGACTTGTTCAAGAAGGGTTAGATTATGCAACAGCGATTGCGGCTCAAGAGACATAAGCCTCGTCCAATGTTTCTTTGCAGCGTCTTCTGGCAAGCTCGGCGTAATCAGCCAGCAACTCTATGCCAAGATAGCTACGCCCTTCCCCAATCGCGGCGACCGCCGTCGTGCCGCTCCCCATAAAGCAGTCCAGCACCAAATCACCGGGCGCGGAGAATAGGCGGATTACTCGGCGCGGCAGCTCAATCGGGAATTGCGCCTCATGCTCTACATTCGCGCGCACCGACGGGATGTCCCAAACGCCCCGTGAACCCCACTCGCCCCATTCCTCTTTACTCAGGCGCGAGCGGTCAATGGTCGTAATCCCCGGCTTCCAAAAGACATAGATGTACTCGAACTCATCCACCGAGCGATATGAAAGACTATGCCACCTGCTATTTTCCCAACAAGCATCCTTTACCCACACGCGGCGGTCGTATAGGTAAAATCCCGCTTGGGCTGCCCAATCTTCCACCAATCCGCCCACTATCTTCACTTTTCGCTGAACCGCGTACTTTCCGCCCCGCACATTATTGTTGTTGAGTCGCCTGTCAATCGTCTGCTCGCTGCAACCCAGCAATTCGGCAAGTTGGTATCTGTTGAACGCGGGATGCGCCTCTTGCGCCGCCAAAACTTGCTCTCGCGTAATTTTGACCTTCTTGCTGGAAACATTATCCGCTTGGATGCGCGGCATTTCAGGGTCAGGAAACGCTAGTATGTCCGCTATATTGATAGCGAGAAATCCGCCTGGCTTCACAATGCTGAAGTGTAGTGCTATAACCTCACATAGAAGTTCTTGCCAGTCGTCGAAAGAAAGGCTCTTTTCATAGGATTTGCCCACAAAGTATGGCGGCGACCAGAAGCTCAGATCGATGGACTCGTGGCAAATTTGCCTGAGCAATTTGCGGGCGTCGCCGCAGTAAATCTCATTGGCTTGCAGTTGCCTGATATCTTGTAGCGTAGTCATCGCTGTCCTCACTCACAATAAAGTGTATCATGAACACAAGCTATACAATGCGCGCTGACTTGGATTTACGGGTTATAGAAAACGGAGGCGCACTAATGACCACCACAAACGGACACCACCAAACCCACATCTACATCGGCATCGCCGGCGAAGGCGACGCCATCGGGCAGGGCGGCATGCTGCGGCGCGCGCTGGGCGATTCCGAGTGGCTGAGCATCTCCAACGGGCTGCCCGCGAATCCGCAGGTGCGCGCGCTCGCCATCCGTCCGGACGACCCGTCGGTGATTTTCGCAGGCACGCAGGACGGACCGTATCGCAGCGACGACCGCGGCGAATCTTGGCGCGCGCTCGATGCGCCGAAAGCCGATGTCTGGTCGCTCGCGTTCAGCCCTGCCGACCCGGACACGTTGTACGCCGGTTACGAACCCTGCGCCATCGCGCGCTCTCAGGACGGCGGCGACACTTGGCAGAAGATGGACACTAGTCGCGTGCAATACCCGGATGTCACGACATACATGCCGCCACTCGCCAAGCGCGTCATCGGGCTGTGCGCCGATCCGTCCGAGCCGGACGATGTTTACGGCGCGATAGAAGTCGGCGGACTGATAGCCAGCAGAGACGGCGGCGCGTCCTGGGATTCGCTCACCGACGGGCTTTACCGTGACAATCACACGGTTGACCTGCACGGCGTTCAGGTGAGCGCGGCGGCGCCCGGCACGGTGTTCATCATCGCGCAGGTGGCAATGTTCCGCAGTCGCAACAAGGGGCGAAACTGGGAACACATCCGCTTTGGCGAAATGTTCCCCGGCGGCTCGTACTGCCGCGGCTTGCTCGTATCGCCGGACGACCCGCGCACGATATACCTTGCGGCAGGCGCGGGCGGCGGCGGCGCTCCGTCCGGCACGCAGGAAGCCGGCGCGCTCTTCCGCAGCGACGACGCCGGCGAAGTCTGGCAGCGCCTGGACATCGGCGACGAACCGCCGGGCAGAATGTTCCAAGTGGCGATAGACCCGCGCGCGCCTGACAATGTGTTCTGCGTTACCAACTACGGGCACTTCTTCGCCAGCGCAGATGGCGGCGATAGCTGGATTTCCGAGAAGATTCCGCTAGACTTGCAGCGCGGATACCATGTATATCCGATGGTGAGCGGATAATAACGGGACTGAACACGGGACGGAACAATAGGCTGTGCAAGAGGCAAATATGCTTAAATCTATCGGCATGTCCGTCTTGATGTTTTTTTCGGAGTGATTATCCGGCTGGTCATTGACTATAACCCCACCTACCGAAGCATACATTCCGGCGAATGCGATTTGTTGACGGAGGCATGAGTTCTAGGCTTGATACTGGCAGTCATCGCATTTTGTCCGTTATCATAACCATAGGCGCTTATGATAAAGAGAAGTTCAGGATGTGGTGCGCTTCACGCTGAAGTTACAGGCCAACAGATACGATGAAACAGGGCAGGAGAAACAACATGGATGAGCAGACTCCCACCATTGACTCGCAGGTGCATGCCTACGAGCGCGACAGCCCCGATCGTCCCTGGCAGGGCTTTCTGGATGGACCCGATGAGGTTACGGGCGACGACATGGTTGCCGCTATGAACGCGGTGGGCGTGGACGGCGCGCTACTAGTGTCGCCGTATTCTATGTATCGCTTCGATCCGAGCTACGCACTGGAAGTCCACACGAAGCATCCCGGTAAGTTTGGCGTCATACGGCCGTTCAACCCTGAGTCTGAGACAATTGACGATGATATGGCGGAATGGACGGCGACTCCCGGAGTCGTGGGCGCGCGCATAATGCTCACTTACGGAGATTACGATGACGGTTCGCATGCGGGGTTGAACGCCATCGTCGCCGCGGCGGGACGCGCAGGCGTTCCCGTGAACATCATGTCAACGGGCAAAATGCATGTCGTGGGAGAACTTGCGCGGCGCAATCCGAACACGCAGCTCGTCATAGACCATGTGGGGCTGGATCAGCCGCGCCACCCACCCGCGCCGACGGAGCCGTGGGCGGATCTGCCGGCCGTTGTGGCGATGGCTGCGCTCGACAATGTGGCAATCAAGATTTCGGGCGCGTGCACGCTGGCGCATGAGCCGTTCCCATATCCTGATATATGGGAGCCACTTGGACAGCTTTTCACTGCGTTCGGATTCGAGCGCTGTCTATGGGGAACGGACTGGACGCGGGCGATACATGTGCTGACATACGAGCAAGGCGTGGCGGCGTTCCGCGTAACGGACTCGCTGTCGGATTCCGAGCGCACTATGCTGATGGGCGGCGCGCTGACGCGAATATACAACTGGTCGCCTGATCCTGACGCGTAGATTTCGCAGAAATGAAAGACGATTCCATGACGAGGGTTTGCTCGGGACAGGCTTTAACCATCCCCCATTCCCCCATTAACGGGTAGGATGGGTAGGTATTTGATTCTCGTATTTGACATGGCGTGATTCCGTAGGGGCGACCGGCCGGTCGCCCCTACAAACACATCCGATACCATTGTATTCGGCATATACCTGTCACTATCAGCCCATTAAGGCGGAAGGGGACTTATGAAATCGTCTCAAGGTCTCAAGTTTGAAATCGTCTCAAGTTAAGGAACGAACCGAGATGGATACAGGAACTTCTGTAAACCGGAATCAGAACCAGGACAAAATCGACGCGCGCATTCAACAAACACTATCGGCGTTCAGCCGGCTCAGTCCGTTTTCGGCGGGCTATCCGGTCAACCAGAACTTCGATTACACCAGCTTGTACCCGTTGCTCGCCTACGCCGCGAACAATGTCGGCGACCCGTTTGGGCATTCGCGCTACCAGTCTAACACTCACGAAACGGAGCGAGAGGTGGTAACCGCCGTCGCCGAGCTGATGCGCCTGCCCGTTGAAGATGCTTGGGGATATGTTACCGCCGGCGGCACAGAAGGCAACATGTACGGCATATATGTTGGGCGCGAGCTGATGCGCGACCCGGTGGCGTACTTCTCACAGGATACGCACTACTCCGTGCTGAAGATTTTGCATGTGCTGAACATCCGCAACATCATGATTCGCAGTCAGGACAACGGTGAGATGGACTACGACGACCTGCGCGAATCGATACGCATCAACCGCACATCGCCCGCGCTGATTGTCGCCAACATCGGCACGACGATGAAAGGCGCGGTGGACAACCTTGACCGCATCAGGGAGATAGTGCAGGAGTTGGCGTTGCCGCGATACTACATTCACGCGGACGCCGCGTTCCACGGCATGATACTGCCGTTCGTGGATGACCCGCAGCCGTTCGGCTTCGACAGCGGCGTGGATAGCATCGCAGTGTCCGGGCACAAGATGTTCGGCTCTCCTCTGCCGTGCGGCGTAGTCGTGACAAAGAAGGAATACACGGCGCAAATCGGCAGGGCAATCGAGTATGTCGGCGTATTGGACACGACGCTGCTAGGCTCGCGCAACGCGATTACGCCGATGATAATGTGGTATTCGCTGACGAAGAACGGCGTCGATGGATTCCGGCGCATAGTCGCGGATATGCTCGACACCGCCGAGTACGCGGTACAGCGGTTCAACGAGAACGGCATACCGGCATGGCGCGCGAAGAACAGCCCCATCGTCGTGTTTCCCCGACCGTCGTCGTATGTGCTGTTCCAGTGGCAGTTGGCGCCGATAGACGACATCGCCCACCTGATAACGATGCCCCATGTAACCCGCCAGATGATAGACGAGGTAGTTGCGGATTGCCTCGAATGGCCGCCGGAGACGACATGACCCAGAATTCAGACCAGCAGTCGGCGCAGCGCCGCATCATAGTCATCACGGCTGCGAAGCCGGGTGCGTTGGCGCGCGTGACCACCGCGCTCGCCGAAAAAGACATAAACATCGAAGACATAGACGGCCGCAACGCCGGCGACCTTGGCGTCATTAGGCTGCGGTCGGACGACGACGACGCTGCACTGCGCGCGCTGCTAGAAGCCGATCTGCGCGCCATAAGCTCGGACGCCGTGGTATTCCGCCTGCCGGACAGGCCGGGCGCGTTGGCGAGTGTATCGCAGCTCTTCGCCAGCCACGACATCAACGTGCGCGCCATCCACATCGCGCAACGCATTGAAGGCTACGGCATAGTAGCCGTAAACACCGACAACGACCAACTGGCCCGCTCCCTCCTGGACGAAGACTCCCTGCTGTCGTAGGGGCAACTCTTACGCCCATGCCGTAGTAGCCGGGATAAGCCTGCCATGCGCCGGGTCCACCGCGAGCCGCAGCCCTTCCAAAGTATATGCGCCCAGCAGCGCGCGGGCGTTCAGATTTCGCGTCCCTGCGCGCTCAGGACTATCATCTCCAGAACCTCGTGGCTGGAAATCGAGCCGATGAACTCCCCCGTCTCCGAGTCCTCAACCGGCAGTACGGTCAGAGAGTTCTCCGTCATTCGCTGTAGGGCATCCTCGACGAATTCGTGAGAATAGGCACGGGGCGTATTGTGGCGCAGCACCTGTGTAAGCGAGGTGCGCTCCCACTCGCTGCGCGGCAAGTAACGCAGCATGCCGAGGGAGACTATGCCGGCCAGCTTGCCCTCTTCCACGATGACATAATCGTGCTGCTCCGGCAGGAGCCAGCTTTCTGCGAATGCCTTGACCGTCATCGACTGCTCTGCGTAGCTACGGGAGCGGTCTAGGATGTCTTGCACCCTGAATCCTTCCAATGCAAAGCGATACAGCGAAGGTGGTATTTGGTCTTGCGGAGTGGTCTCTTCGGAGTGATCAATCCTCCTAATCGCAAAACTGATGCCAAACGGCGTCAGCAGGATATACGCGAACATCACCAGAACCAGCAGTGATAAGATGCCACTGTCGATAGCTTCGGTATGGTGCAGCACGAGAAGAAGCGCGATTTCTGCCACACCCTTCGCCATCAGCCCTGCGGCTATTGCAAAGGGCGCGTCAATCCGTGTGATGTATGCACTGATGAAGGATGCGACGAATTTGCCGAGCAGAGGCACGAAAACGAGCGCCAGAATGGTCTCAATCGGCAGCTTCACGAAATCTAAGCTTAGGTGTAACCCGGCCGACGCGAAGAACAGAGGTACGAAAAACCCTTCAGCCGTGCCTTTCATGCCCGGCATAATATCCCGGCGAACCTGGTAGGGCAGTAGAGATAGGGCGCCTCCGAAGAGCAACGCTCCCAGCGAGCCGTGCAGCCCGACCGTTTCCGCTCCCACAACTACGAGGAACAGCCCGCCCAGCAACAGCCCGAACGAGAGTTGCGGCACCTGAAGGAAGCGATGCAGCAAGACTATTATTCTGGGTAGAATCCTGACGGAGAAGAACCATGTTACCGCGGAGAACCCGACAATCTGCCCAACAATCATTGCCATGCTGAGCAAGTTGAGCTGGTGGGCGCGTCCGCTTGCGCCAAAGTGCTCGGTTATTGCGAAGCCAACGACGAACAGCGAGATAAGCTCGGCAATAATCACAGCCGTGAATATCCGGACGCCAACAGGCTCTCTGATGCGTCCTTCATCAATCAGCACTTTGGCGACCACTCCAAGGCTGGACAGGGACAGCACTCCGGCAAGTCCAAGCGCCTGGGTGAAACTGAGATTCAAGCCCAGATCAAACAGAAAGTCGGTAGTCACTGCCAGCGAAATCAGCAGCGAAATGGTCACGGATAGTAAAGCGGTAAGAAACAGGCGACCCCGAATAGACGCAAGGAAGCCTCGAATGTCCAGTTCCTCCAAGCCGATTAGGAAGAAGAAGATGAAAATGCCGAGGCTCAGGACAATCTCGATTTCGACGCCCGGTTCGACCAGTCCGGTTAAAGGACCGAGGATTACGCCCGTCGTCGCGTAGGCAATAATCGAATTAAGGCCGAAGCGCTTGAATACGCCTTCCAGCAGCTTGGCAACGACAATCATCGCGCCGATAGCAAAGAGGGAGTCGTGGAGTTCCAACGCGTAACGTCCTTCCCAGGCTCAAAAGCGAATTTGCAGCGCGGACGCTAATGAGATAGTAAGCCAGCGCCTAGTCAGAAACCATAGGAATTAGGAATTATGTCCATTTGTGAAAGATGGTTGCAATAGAGCCTATGTGGGGATGGCCTATGTGGGAACGGAGGATCAGGGCAGCTCGCCCTCTCGCCGGAACACATCCGCCAATTTCGCCACGCCTTCCCATATATCTTCAACGGACGGGAGCGCGAAGCACAGACGGATGTAGTTCGCGGCGGCTTCCGGGTCTGCCGACCAGTCGGGACCCGGATTGAATGCGATGCCTTCTTCGAGGGCGGGCGCGACCAACTCTCGCACATCAACACCGTCCGGGAACTTCATCCACAGGTACATGCCGCCTCTGGGCATCTCGAACTCCACATTCGGCCCGAACGACTCGCGCAGCGCGCCGCCGAGCGCGTCCCGCTTGCGCTGCAATGCCGCGCGCAGGTCTTGAATGTGCTCGTCGTAGTGGTTCGTGAAGTAGTCGCCGACTATGAGCTGGTCCATCACGCCGCTGCCGGCGTCTGCCTTGGCGGATATGAAGCGGCTCATAATCTTCCAAGGCGCGACCATATATCCGAGCCGCATTGCGGGGCCCAAGTTCTTGGAGAACGAGCCGATGTGCAGCACCCGGTTCGTGTCGTCCAGCGCCTTTATCGCGGGTTCGTACTTGTCCTCAAACACAAGATCGGCGTAGCACTCGTCCTCGAATATCGGCACGCCGTACTCGGCGCTCAACTCGAGCATCCGGTGGCGGCGCTCCATGCTCATCACGGAGCCGTTGGGGTTTTGCAGCGTGGGTATCGTGTAAATGTACTTCGGTCGGACGCCCTTGCCGCGCAATTCTTTGAGAATGCGTTCCAAGTCTTCCATCACGATGCCGTCATCGTCAATCTTGACGCCGACGAAGTTGACATTGCGCTTTCGCAGGAAGTTCAGCGCGCCGGAGAAGCTGAACTCCTCCACGATGACCGTATCGCCCTCTTCCAGCAGCACGTCGTTGATAATCTGAATGCCCTGCCCGGAGCCGGAGGTAATCAGCACTTCATCAGTTGTAATCTCAATGCCGCGATGCGCCCTGAGCTTGTCAACCACGAACTGGCGCAGGGGCAGGATGCCTTGCGGCCCGTCAAGGCTGTACATAGACATGTACTTGGGGTCGCCGCTGAACACATTCGTCGCGGCTTCGATAAACCCTTCCATCGGCACCGAGTCGGGGTCGCTATGCCCGCCGATGAAGTTGTATTTGGGGTGTCCTTCAAACTGAGCCGCGGGCGCGGGCAGGTCCTTGTTGAAGAGCGTCGAATAATCGAGGGCGTTGCCGGTCATGGGGATGTGCCTCCAAATGGTATTAGCGCGTGCCTATACGCTGGCAAGCGCGGGAATGGAGGCATAGTATCATCGCGCAGATTGCTTGTCTAATGGCGCGGAATAGCCACAAAAAGGCACAAGAGGATACAGAGTTGGGTTAAGGGCTGCGGTTGTTGATGGGGATGGTTAGCTTGGGAGTGGGGATTTGGGCTGCTGCGGTGTGCTTGCGGTCGCGTCCT
>VXNZ01000010.1 GCA_009840355.1 Chloroflexota bacterium | reverse complement strand
GACGGCACGGAGAATAACGACGACTGCTACAGAGAACAGCGCCTAGTGCCGGCTGCGGATGAATAAGAGTTCGGCGATATATGTTGTCAAGTCGTAGCGTCGGATTCTACTGCTTCAGACTACAGCATCACCTTCGGTAGAGGGCTTATGGCCACAAGAAAAATGCTGCATTCAATCGGGAGTAGCCCCTGCTTATGCTATAATCCCATTAAACCAGCGCATCATCGAAACGGAGGTTGCCAATGACAGCCGAACGAGACAGGTTCGCCTCTGGAGGCAGAAAGCCGCGAACCAAAGAAGAAATAGAAAAATTGCTCCAGTCGCCGCAGTTCCACTCCAAAATGATGGACGGCTTCGCTCAAATCGAGCGTGGCGAGTATGTGAGCTACCCAATTGATGAAATCAGGCGGAGACTGCGGAGACTGCGTCTTGACGAGTGAGCGCATACCTATGACCACAATCAACACTATGCAAGACTTCACCCGCCTATTGCGTGAGCATCCGGAGTGGCGCGACGAACTGCGGCGCGAACTGCTGATCGATGAATTGCTTGAACTGCGGCAGGTGCTCGCTCGATTCATAGAAGCCGCCAATCGGCGCTTCAGCAATATAGAAGAAGATGTAGCGCAAATTCGCGCAGACATGGGCGAAGTAAAAGGCGGCCACGCCCGAACCGCTGCGATCAGGCGCGCTTATAGTATCGCCAGAAGCGTCGGTCTCAGCGAACCCAGAATCCTCACCGACGAAGACATCTGGAACATCACCGATGCCGCAGACACCAGTGTCATCGCCGGTAACGACTTGGCCAGCTTCCGCCTAGCCGACCTAATCATAGAGGGACAGAACGATGAGGGCATGATCTGCCATGTTGCAGTGGAGATTTCTTATACCCTCGCCGGCAACGGCACGCGGCGCGCCATCCGCAACGCCCAGTATCTCAGGGACTTCACCCAGAACCCCGCCTACGCCGTTGTCGCCGGAATGCGCACCAACAATCGCGCGCAGAACGACATCGATTCGGGCGAAGCATCTTGGTTCAGGCTCAGGACAAGAGACCTCGCGGCAGAATAGCCTTCCTATCCCTCCCCTACCCAATACTCCTCTTCGTGCTCGCAACCTCCCCGCCCAGCCGCTCATCCACCTCCAGCGCAGCCCGCATCGACCACGCCAGGCTCTTGAACAGCGCCTCCGCTGAACAAAACGGGCTTAAAGTCCCATTAGAGAAGTCACACCGTACCTTCCACCCTGGTAGTCAAGTTCACCGTGGGGTGGTAATAGACGGCATTGTCTTATGCCACTCATACTCCCAATGGCCACACCAGCACTATCAGCGGAGTGGCTACGGATACTATTATGATGTCCAGTGGCAAGCCCATTCGCCAGTAGTCGCCGAATCGGTAGCCGCCGGGGCCCATCACTATCGTGTTCGACTGATGGCCAATCGGCGATAGGAACGCGGACGACCCGCCTATCGCCACTGCCATCAGGAACGGGTCCGCCGCCGCTCCTATTGCCGCCGCCACGCCCAAGCCCACGGGCGCCATAAGGATTACCGCCGTCGCGTTGTTTATCCAATCCGACAGCAGCATCGTGATGACCAGTATCAACATCACCATGCTCCACGCCGGCAGCGAGTCGCCCAATTCCGTTACCAGCGCGGCGATTCGCAGCGCGCCGCCCGTCGTCTCCAGAGCCTCGCCCACGGGGATCATTGCGCCGAGCAGGATGATGATTGGCCAGTTGACCGCCTGATACGCCGTCTGCAGCGACAAGAAGCGGCTCACCAACAGCACGACGACCGCGCCGGGCAGCGATATGTGTATCGGCAATACGCCGAATATGGTCAGCAGCAGCGCGCAGACGAACACGCTCACCGGCACTATCAGGCGGCGTGGCGGCTGTCCGACTTGCAGGTCTCGTTGCGCGAGCGGCAGTACGCCGAGACTTGGCAGCGCGTTCTGTACCGATTCTGTCTTGCCCTGCAACAGCAGCACATCGCCGACTTGCAGCACGACTTGGCTGAGCCTCGATACGCGCCGAGTGCCCCTGCGCGACACGCCGAGCAGGTTGACGCCGAACTGCGCGTGCATGTGCATGCTGCGCGCCGTGTTACCATCCGCTAGCCCGTTGCGCATCACCACCGCCTCGAGCAGCGTTACATCGTCCGCCTCGACGGACTGCTCCACATCGGACCGCAGATCGCGAAACATTTCCAGCGCGAACCCGGTATCGAGCATGAAAGCGTTCAGGTCTTCCGGCGCAATCTCTATGATGAACACATCGCCCACATCGATAATCTGGTATGCCGACGGCGCGCCGTATGCCGTTCCTCTGTGTATCACACCGACTATCACCACATCCTCGCCGGCGAGCTCTTCTAGGTCGCGCACGAGTCTGCCCGCGAATCGCGAGTTCTGCGTTACACGCACCTCCACCATATATCCCGAGATGTCTATGGCGTCCGACAGGCTACTTTGCGGCCGCCGAGACGGTATGAGCCGCCATCCGACAAGCGCGATGAATATGACACCAGCGACTGCGACTGCTGCGCCGACGGGCGTAAAGTCGAACATTCCGAACGCTTCGCCAACTGCTTCGTGGCGGAATGTGGCGATGATGATGTTCGGCGGCGTGCCGACCAACGTTGTCAAACCGCCCAGCAGCGACGCGAACGACAGCGGCATCAGGTAGGGTGAGTATGGACGTCGCGCGGTGTTCGCCGCCCGAGCCGCGAGTGGCATCAGCAGGCTGAGCGCGCCCACGTTGTTCATGAACGCGGACAGCACGGCGACCAACCCGGACAGCGACGCAATCTGCACGGTCAGTCGCTGCCCGACGTGCGCGAACCATCGCTCCAAGACATCGATGACGCCGGAGCTTTCGAGCGTCTTGCTGAGCACCAGCACCGCGCCGACGGTTATGACCGCCGGATGCCCGAATCCATGAAATGCGTCCGCTGCCGGCACAATCCGCACAATCGTGAGTATCAGCAGCGCACTAAGCGCCACAATGTCATAGCGCACCTTGCCCGTAATAAACAGCACAAGCGCCGCCAGCAGCACACCGAATACAACGAATTCATCCATATCGAGCTACATTCTACCACCCCAATTAGATAACGCCGTAACGGAAATTAACATCGATGGACAGGATACGCAGGATATGAGCTCCTGCCCCTTGAGGGGTAAGGTTAGGATGCGGGGCGAACTCCGACAGCAATTCCAGATTCCATTGTCATGCCGTACATCCCCGCCTGCCGTCATTCCGAAGCAAAGCGAGGGATATTGTCGCGTGACTTGCGCCCGCGTGCGAGTGGGCGCTTCGAGAAGAGGGCGTGCTGGTCGAGGAGGAGGCGGCTTGCGCCTGCGCGGGAGTGGGCGCTGCATTTGGGAATGCGCAGCTGCCTTGCCAGCAGCGCAATAACGGCGGCATGCGCCTTGCCGGATTCGGGCGGCGCCGTTATCCGCACGATTATCCGCGCAGATGCGCCCTCGTCATCAACTTCGATTGCATCACGGCTCGCGCGGCTGAACGCGGATTTGCAGTTCCATATCGCCGAACTTGTCAGATCGCAGTTGAACCAACCGTCGTTATTCCCCACGCAGGCGGCGCAGTTCGGCTTCCGGTTGCGATACGCGGGCTTCGGCAGCGTCGGCGCGGGCTTCGGATTGGGCTGCCTTGTCGGTCTTGTCGCCTAGGAATCTCACGTGGTTCGGCTGCCAGGATTGTAGAAGCCACTCCGCAATCCATCGATGTGTTCCAGCAGGTCATTAGAGACCTTTTGCCAAAGCGGGTCCAAGATGAATATGACACCTTCTCGGCGCGCCAATTTTGCCGCAGGCACAAAATCGCTGTCACCAGATACGAGTATGATCGTGTCGGCTTGTTGTTTCAGGGTAATAGATGCGATATCTAGCCCTATCCGCATGTCCACACCCTTCTGATGCAAATCAGGTATGAAATCCTCATCACTAAGCCCCGACGTATCTATGTCTCCACGCAAAAGACGCTTTTGTGCTGATGGTTTCAAAGTCCATGAACTTTTGCTCGGCTTTCTAACTTCTCCCAATCTAAGCGCAAAGTTAGATTGCTCGCGCAGAGCATCGAAGAGCCCATTTCTGATGTAGCGAAGTTAATGGGACGTCTGGTTATGGGTTTTTGTCCTTTGTTACTGTACGGAAGGGCATCATAGTAAAAGCACCGATAGAGAAGACTGTAAAAGTTAGTAGCATGATGAATGTTGTTTAGTTGACTCAGGTGGTTACGGACTAACTGCCTGATAGCCCCCGCAACTTCAATAGGATCCGTGTCATCTATATCTGAGCGTACTGACGGCAGCCGCTTTAGAAAGTATCCACCATCTATCAGAATTGCCACTTTAGCCATAGAAACCTCACAGGGCAAACAAAAAGCCCCAGGGGATCGGCTCACTCAAGATCACCGGATATTCCGGGAGTGTAGCGTACTGCCAAGGGGCGAATGTATATATAGTATATATCGCGCTCAACACTCTGTCAATTTCAATCCCATTCTTCGACGCGGATTAGGCTGCCGATTTCGTTCACCACTTCGAGTTTGCCGATGGCTTTCAGCGCGGTCTGCACCGATTTCTCCTTGGCGCGATGCGTCATAAGCACGATTTCCGCGCGCCTTGCCGCGTCGTCGGTCTCCTTTTGAATGGCAGACGCAATACTGATGTCGAGGTCGCCCAGCACCTTGAGGATTTGCGCGAATACGCCGGGCCGTTCTTCGACATTCAGCCGCATGTAGTACTTCGTCTCAAGCGCGCTAATCGGAGAGATGCGCACATCGGCGTTCAGCATAGGCAGCGGCGGCGCATCGACACCGCGGACTACGTTGCGCGCGATATGCACCACATCTGCGAGTACGGCGCTCGTCGTGGGCATGTCGCCGGCGCCGCGTCCGTGGAACAGCACGCGCCCGGCGAGATCCGTCTGC
This sequence comes from Chloroflexota bacterium, assembly GCA_009840355.1. Taxonomy (NCBI): domain Bacteria; kingdom Bacillati; phylum Chloroflexota; species Chloroflexota bacterium. The sequence continues at coordinate 13,068 of VXNZ01000010.1, read as the reverse complement.
ACTTCGATAGCGTTCAGCACGCCGTCAACCTTAGCGAGCATCACATCTTCCGGCACCATCGCCGGATGCACGCGCACATTCACCGCGCCGTTCGCCTTGTCCGCGATGGCGAGCAGCTTTATCGCATAGCCGAGTTCGCGCGCGTATCGGAAGTCCTGCGCTGTCAGGTGCGTTATGCCTTCGCTGTAAACATCGGCATCGCTGACACTCGCGCGGAATGCGAGCGTAGATAGTATCGCCAGCTTGTATGCCGCGTCGATGCCTTCAATGTCGTTCGTCGGGTCTGATTCTGCGTAGCCCAACGCTTGCGCGTCCGCAAGCGCGACCGCGAAGTCCTGCCCTTCCTGCGCCATCTTCGTCAGTATATAGTTCGTCGTACCGTTGATGATGCCGTTGACGCTGACTATTTCGTTCGCCACGAGGTCGCGCAGCAGCGGTGCGATGATAGGCGTACCGCCTGCGACGCTCGCCTCGAACAGCACCTGCACGCCTTGTTCGCGCGCCTGCGTCAGGATGTCCGCGCCGTGCTTCGCCATCACTTCCTTGTTGGCGGTAACCACATGCTTGCCGAGCGATATGCTTTTGAGGATGTAGTCGAGCGCGGGCTGCTCGCCGCCCATAACCTCCACGACGATGTTGACCATCGGGTGTTCGATAATATCGTCAGCGCGGGTGGTGAGCGAGTCTGCGGGTAGATTCGCTGCGCGCGGCTTGGTCATATCGCGAACCAGTGCGCCATGCAACATCGGAGGCGCGCCGATCATTTTCGCCAGCTCGTCGCTCTTGCCGCCAATAACTTGCGCCACGCCGCCCCCGACCACGCCCATGCCCAGCAGCCCAATGCCTACGGAGTTTTCCATCTTTATTCCTTGTGTGTTTTGTCAGTGCGTCAGTCTATCAGTATGTCAGTGCGTCAGTTAGTAGGTTTTCAGAAGGTTAGGACGAGGGGTGAAAAGCGCCGTTGCACTCCCTATGTGCACACGCGGCACATCAATCCAATAAGATTTCCGTCAGCGGCATGCGCCATCCCGGCACCACATCGCCACCGTCCAGCGTATCGTCAATCGTCAGGCTGACGACATCAGTGGGCGAGCGGTGCACCCTCACCGTATTGTTGCGCGGGTTGACCACGATTACCATGCGCGTGCCGGCGGCAAGCCAATCGGCGACCTTCTCATCGACTTCGGTGTAGCGGTCGTGCGGAGAAATGACTTCGACTGCCAAGTCCGGCGCTTCTGGCCAATATCCTGTCTGCTTGCCGATAACTTCGATGCGCTCGCGCCGCACGAAGGCGACATCGGGCGCGCGCACATGGTCGGGGTCGCGTTGCAGAATGAATCCTGGGTCGTTAGTGAAAGTCTTACCTAGACTATTCACTTTGACATACGGGTTCAAACTACCGTCTATGTCAGACGAAATCCAACTGTGTTCCCCACCTTCCGGTGCCATCTTTCGCAGTTCTCCTCTGACGAGTTCGTAGCGATAGCCGTCGTCCGGCATAGCGAACAGTTCGTCTGCCGTCATTATGAGCCGCTCTGTGGTTGTTGTCATGTCAGACCTCACCTCGGGCTTATCAGTTCGCGCCACCAAGCATGTAGAAGTGGTTCAGGGGCCCGTGTCCCTCGCCGATGGGCACGGCAGCGCGCATCGCGTTCGTAACATACGCCTTGCCGTTTGCCACTGCGGTCGGCAGGTCCTGACCATTCGCCAAGTTCGACGCAATGGTCGATGCCAGAGTGCAGCCCGTGCCGTGATTGCTCGTGGTGTCGATGCGCTCCTCCGTGAACTCGGTGAAGCCGCTCCCATCGTACAGCACATCGGTAGCCGGACCTTCGATGTGCCCCCCCTTGACGAGCACTGCGCTCGCACCCATCGTCTCGGCGATTTGGCGTGCTGCGACGCGCATGTCGTCCGGCGTGTTGATTGCGAGTCCGGTCAGCACCGTTGCCTCACGCGTATTCGGCGTAACCAGCGTGGCGAGAGGCAGCAACAGGTCGCGTATCGCGTCCACTGCGTCATCCGCGAACAGGCGCGAGCCAGTGCTGCTGACCATCACCGGGTCGATGACGACCGGGCTGAGCGAATGCGCCGCGATGCACTCGGCGACCGTATCCACGATGGCGGCGTTGGCGAGCATGCCCGTCTTCACCGCGTCCGCGCCGATGTCGCTCACGATGGCATCTATCTGGCTCGCCACGAACTCCGGTGGCAACGCCAGCACATCGGAGACTCGCAGCGTGTTTTGCGCCGTAACCGCCGTGATTGCGGATGTGCCGTAAACGCCGTTGGCGGCGAACGCCTTTAGGTCGGCTTGTATGCCAGCACCGCCGCCGGAGTCGCTGCCCGCAATCGTCATTACTTTTTTCATGAGTTACTCACATAACTTATATCGATGAACTGGATGCGATTTAGATGTAGGATGGATTAGTCCCAGTTGTCGCCGTGATATGCGGCTTGCCAGAAGCGGTATTCGTAGCGGAGCGTAGTGCGGAAGACGCGCGCTATCTCGTCGCGTCTGCTGTTGTCCGCGCCGTCAATGCCTGCATTGTCGATACGCTCGCGGAGGAAATCGACCAGTTCGCCCAGAACTTCCGGTCCGTGTATGTCGATCCACTCCGCGTATATCTTCGGCGATTCCGGACGCTTGCCGGCTTCCAGCAGACGCACCGCCCAGTCGAGATACAAGCCTTCCGTAACGTATAGGATAGTCAGGATGTCGATAAAGTCGCCCTGCAGTGCAGTGCGCGCGATGAAATCGCCGAATGCCTGCGTGGTAGGCGTTGCGCTCGCCGCGGAGTATTCGGCTTCACTTGCACCAAGCTCGGCGAACGCGCGCTGAAACAGGTCGTTCTCGGGACCAAGCGCCGCGAGGAATTTCACAAGCGGCGCGCCGTCTTCGATGGTTGGCGCCTTCGCCGCGCCCAGCGCAATCGTCTGCACGAGGTCACGCACGAACACATAGTCCTGCAGAAAGTAGCGGCGAAACTTCTCCGTCGGCAGTGTGCCTTCGCCCATCTCGATTACGAACGGGTGCGTCGCGGCGCGCTCCCAAAGATCAGCATTTTCGCTTTGTAACTCCCTTGTCAGGGACATTGGCAAACCTCAAGTATGAATTCATGAATTGTGAGCCGGAATGGCGTCTGCTGACTATTCTACCGCATATACGCCCGATTTACCCAGACGACTTTAGATTTTCCGCTCTGCTCGGAATGTCAGCCCAGACGGTTAACCAACAGGCATTCACGAAATCATGGCAAATTACTGCACATTCTTGACGCTCGCGCCAGCCGCATATATTATCGCCCGCAATATGCACTATTCGCATGCGTTGAGGGATGGGCAGGCCCGTTAGGGACAGAATGAGATTGGTATGGGGCGATTCATCCCCATCCTAACCTTCCGCCATCAATGGGGCATGGACTGACACGCCAATCAACAAACTGACCGACTGATTGATAAACCAAATGGAGGGACTGCCATGAAATACGATGTTATCGTCATAGGCGCGGGTTCTGGCGGAGGCGTTGTTGCCTCCAGGCTTTCTGAAGACCCGGATCGTTCCGTGCTGCTGCTGGAGGCGGGTCCGGACTACCCAGACTTGGATACGCTGCCTGAAGAGCTGAAGTTCGGCTATGCCACCGGGACAGACATAATGGTGAGCGACGACCACAACTGGCAGTTTATCGGCAAGGGCAACGATGTCGCCGAGCCGATGCTAGTGCCGCGTGGCAAGGTTACCGGCGGCACAAGCGCCATCAACGGGCAGGTGTTTCTGCGCGGGCTGACACACGACTTCGACGACTGGGCAGCCAAGGGCAACGACGACTGGAAACTCGAGAATGTGATGCCGTTCTTCCGCAAGCTGGAGACCGACACCGACTTCTCAGACGACTTCCACGGCACGGAGGGGCCAATCATCTGCCACCGCTTCAAACGCGAGACATGGCATCCTTCGCAGAGCGGGTTCTACAATGCCTGTCGGGATTTGGGTTTCCAGCATGTTGATGACATGAACGCGCCGGACGCGCACGGCGTTGGAGCGATTCCCTGCAACAACCCAGACGGCATACGCTGGAGCACCAGCGTCGGCTACCTGAGCCAGGCGCGCCACCGCCTGAACCTGACCATCAGGGGGAATTGCATGGCGCACCGGCTGCTGTTCGACGGCAAGCGTGTTACCGGCGTGGATGTGGAGAGCGGGGGCGAGCGTTTCATCGCGGAAGCCGATCAAATCGTGCTGAGCAGTGGCACAATCGCCAACCCGCAACTGCTGATGCTGTCCGGCGTAGGTCCTGCCGACCACCTGCAAGAAATGGGCATACCCGTCGTGCATGACCTGCCCGGCGTGGGGCGCAACTTCAGCGATCATCCGCTGATATTCATCGACGCGAGCGTGCAAGACCACATCCCACTGGACGGTCTCGCGCCGCGCATTCAGGTCGGGCTGCGCTACACCGCGACCGGCTCGGAGCTTGCCAACGACATGATGATGTGGATGCAGTCGTTCGCGTCCGAGCGCATCAACCGCGGTGGCAACCGCATGGAGGCGACGGGCATACGCATCACAGGCTCGATATACCTCGCCAAGAGCAAGGGCAGAATTACGCTCACATCGCTCGATCCCCATGTACAGCCGTTCCTTGACTACCACCTGCTGGAAGACCCTGAGGACAGGCGGCGTCTGCGCGAAGTCGTGCGCCTAGCGGTGGATGTCTTCGCGCATTCCGACTTATCCTCGGTGGTGAAGGAGCGATACAGCCCGACCGACGCTGACTTAGAATCCGACGACGCGCTGGATGCATGGATGCTGCGAGAGGTCACGACCGGGCAGCATCTGACGACCACCTGCCGCATGGGCCCCGCCAGCGACCCGATGAACGTGGTTGACCAGTACGGCAGAGTGCACGGTATCGAAGGCTTGCGCGTAGCCGACGCCTCCGTAATGCCCGACACGGTGCGCGCCAACACAAACGTAACCACAATGATGATCGGCGAGCGGATTGCGGACTATATTCGGCGGGAGATGTAGCGCTTACTCTCCTACCTTGCAAATTAAAATGAACCGACAGGATAAACACGATAGGAGGAAGTAATATGAAGTACGACATCATCGTTGTTGGCGCGGGGTCGGCGGGCGCTATCGTTGCATCGCGGCTGAGCGAGGATCCGAGCAAGTCGGTCCTGCTGTTGGAGGCGGGCCCCGACTACGCCGAGATTGAGCAACTGCCGGACGAGGTGCGCTATGGATATGCGACCGGCACGGATGTGATGGTGAGCGACCACAACTGGCAGTTCTGGGGGCAGCCGTCGGCGCGCGCGGAGCAGCCTATGATGGTGCCGCGCGGCAAGGTTACGGGCGGGTCGAGCGCAATCAACGGGCAGATGTTCCTGCGCGGCGTGCCGGAGGACTACGACGGCTGGGCTGCGATGGGCAACTCGGACTGGACTTTCGACAAGCTTATGCCGTACTTCCGCAAGCTGGAGACGGACACAGACTTCTCGGACGACTTCCACGGCACGGACGGTCCCATCATCGCGCGGCGGTTCAAGCAGGACGAGTGGCTGCCGGCGCAGAAGGCGTTCTACGACGCATGCAAAGCGGCAGGACATCCGGAAAGCCTTGACCTGAACAACCCTGACTCGACCGGCATCAGCCCTACGCCGTTCAACAATCCGCAGGGGATTCGCTGGAGTACGAATATCGGCTACCTGGGGATGTCGCGGCACCGGCTGAACCTGACTATTCGCGCGAACTGCGCCACGCAGCGCATCCTGTTCGAGGGCAAGCGCGCGGTTGGTGTGCAGGTGGAGTCCGGCGGTGAAACATTCGAGGTATTCGGCGACGAAATAGTGCTGAGCGCGGGCGCGATAGGCTCTCCGCAGATACTGATGCTGTCGGGCGTGGGTCCTGCCGCGCACCTAGCCGAGTTCGGCATTCCGCTGGTGCATGACCTACCGGGTGTGGGGCAGAATCTGCGCGACCATCCTATCGTCTGGATTACATGGAAGACGAAGGAAGGCTTCGAGCTAGACGGGCTTGCGCCGCGCAACCAGCTTGTGCTGCGCTACACGGCGGAGGGCAGCGACCTGCGGAACGATATGATTATGATATTCCAGTCGTTCGCAACTGAGCGGGTGGACCGAGGCGGTGCGCGCATGGAACCTCTGGGCATCCGTGCTATCGTCTCGATATACCTCGCCGCGAGCGCGGGCGATCTGAGGCTCACATCGCCCGACCCAAGTGTGCAGCCGTTCCTGAACTACAACTACTTCGCGGAGGAGTTCGACCGCATTCGGATGCGCGAGGGCATTCACCGCGCCATTGCGCTGGGCGAGCATGAGGCGTTTAAGGACATCATCGAAGAGCGCATAGAGCCATCGGACGCGGACCTCGCATCGGACGACGCGCTGGACGACTGGATGATGCGGGACGCGACGACAGGGCATCACATATCCTGCACATGCAAGATGGGGCCTGCGTCCGATCCGATGGCGGTGGTTGACCAGCACGGGAGCGTGCATGGGATGGAAGGCTTGCGCGTGGTGGACGCGTCGGTGATGCCGGACTGTATCCGCGCGAACACGAATGTCACGACGATGATGATAGGCGAGCGGATGGCGGATTTCATCGCGGAGAAGGCGTGATTAGTCTGTCGGTTAGTCTGTATTTCGGTATGTCAGTCAATAAGCCCCTTCCACTCTTATAGGGCTAAAGTCAGAACCTTGGGACCGATTAAATGGAAATTCGCCAAGTAAGACTTGAAGATGTTGATCGGTTGGCAGATTCGCTCAGCCCAGAAGTCAGCCGTACACAGGTTAAGAGAAGGTATGACGAAAGCGAGCTCGGATACAGGGAGATGCTCATAGCCGAACTCGAGGGGCAGATCGTCGGCACGGTCAGTACAGGTGGTCGAGGATTTCAGAGGACGGGCTCGTTGCGAATGTTCGCACTGGACGTGGGAAGTGCCTTCAGAAATCGTGGTGTGGGAACCGCCTTAATTGAGGCCGTCGAGTCAGCGGCCGTCCGACGGAATCTGTACGAAGTCAACCTAGAAGTATCCGTTGACAATGTCGATGCGATACGAATTTATGAACGTCTCGGATACAAGCGTCTTCCTGACCGAGTGACGGACACATGGAATGAATTGGATGACCTCGGAAACGGACAGACAGTTGAGGAGTCTGCCTGGATAATGATCAAGGAGTTCGGAGACACGGAGGGCATTGGAACAAGGGGTTAGCGGGATGGGGAGGATAAATGGTGTTTATCCTCCCCATCCATCCATTTATATTTAACTCAATCAATGTCCTTCACCACCGGGTTGCGGAGGATGCCGATACCTTCTATCTCGACCTCGACGGCATCGCCGACCTTGATTTCGTCCACGCCGGGGCAGCCGCTGGGGATTATGTCGCCGGGGTATAGCGTCATCACATCCGATACCCAGCTCACCAACTCGGCGACGCCCCAGAGCATGTCCGCGCTGCTGCCGTCCACTTGCGTCTGCCCGTTGACGCGGCATTGGATTCGCAGGTTGTCGCCGTCTATGCCGGTTGCGACTACAGGACCAAGCGGGCAGAAGGTGTCGAAGTGCTTCCAGCGCAGGCTCATGCCCGCGCCGATGTCGCTGTTCGTAAGCTCATTCGCGCTCACATCGTTGACGCAGGTGTATCCCAGCACATAGTCGAACGCGTCTTCCACGCTGACATGCCGCGCGCGCTTGCCGATGACAATTCCCACTTCCGCTTCGTGGATGATGCGCACGCCGATGCGCGGATAGATGATGGAGTCGTCCGGTCCGATGACAGTGCCGGGCTGCTTCATAAAGATGCCGGGACCATCGCGTCCAGCCTTATCGCCGTAGTTCGCTGCTATGGCGACTACCTTGTTCGCATGCGCGTCAATCGGCGCGAGCAGCCGCGCATCCGACAGCGCACACAACCGCTCGCCGGCGGACGGGTTGTCGTACAAGCCGCCATCCAACGCATACAAATCATCGCCCTCAGCGATGCCCCACTGTATCCTGTCGTTCCAAGAAAATCGCGCGATGTGCATTGGGTCGCCTCCTACGTGTTGGTTTAATCAGCCTGTGCATTGTACATCACGGAGAGAGTGTATCAAGCAATAGATTATAGCGAGCTCAGACGCGCGCCGGATTCCAAGAAACGATGGCGCTTCGACGCATTGCGGCGTTGCGAACGGACAAGCCTTCGGGAATGTCCACCAACAGTTCGTTGGCGGCTGCTTGTAAACGGTCGTCGGCTTCACTGCCTTCTTCAACGCTGAGGCGGCGGCGCAGGTGATCCAGCACACCTTCGCGGTCGGTGTCGAGAACGGCGTTCTCCGGCTCAACCATCGTTACATCGGGGTAGATTTCCAACGCCCATAGCAGTTCAAGGATTTTCGGCAGTCCGGGCAAGGGCGTCGGGGCGGCACCGTGCACTCGCTCGAAGAACGGCATCTCTGTCGCGCCAGGCGTCTCCATCATCTCCACAATCACCACGCGCTTCCTCGCGTGCTGCTGCATCTTGCGCACGAACGGCGCAGCGTCAAGCACATGGTGCAGCACTAGCGAGCACAGCACGACATCCGCCGCCGGCTCCGGCACATCCTCCCACGCCTCGTTGATGATAGTGATGTTTTCGATACCAAAGTCTGTCACGCGTTCGTTCAGCAGCTCGACCGAATCTTCTGATGGCTCGACTACCGTTACGTGCTTCGCACGCAGAGCCAAGGGAATCGCAAATCGCCCAGAGCCGCCACCAACATCCAGCACTTCGTAGTCCACGCTCACAAGGTCTAGGATACCGTTAAGCACCGCGTCGTCCGTGCGGCGCGGATCCAGCGGCTTGTGGATAAACGTAGCTCGCCTGTCGCCTCGCCCTTGCGCCTGTCCATGACCGCTATGCCCACCGTGTCCATGACCGCCTTCGCCACCGCGCAGCTCAGCCATAAATCGGTCCCACTCCTGCATCCGTTCGCGCCAAGCGTCAATAATCGCGTTTGCGTCACTCATAATAAATCACCTCAAAAATAATACAAAGTATCAATTATCTATAGCGCAAAAGAGTATATTACATCTCCAACCCACACATCATCCATACATCCCATCCTCCCCATCCTGTTAGTAAGTGGGCATTTGCGCCAAATCTTGCTAGGCATTAATATAAGGCACATTCGCACTAAGCTGAAATCAGACGGCAAAGGAGGCAAATCTATGCCGCATAACTATACGACAGACCAGTATGAAGGAATGATCGCGGAGACCATCACCATAAAGGGCGCGAATGGGGATGCCATCAACACCTACTTCGCGCGACCGCTGGGCGATGGTCCGTTCCCCGCGATGGTGCTTATTCACCACCTGCCGGGCTGGGACGAGCTGTACCGCGACTTCGCGCGCAAGTTCGCGCATCACGGCTATCTGGCAATCTCGCCGGACCTGTATCACCGCTTTGGGCATGGCACGCCGGACGATGTTGCGGCGCAGGCTCGCGCAGAAGGCGGCGCACCGGATGACCAGGTAGTCGCCGATATGTCCGCAGCCGCCGACTACATCCGCTCGCTGCCGTACTCAAACGGCAAGGTGGGCGTGTTCGGCACATGCTCGGGCGGGCGGCACGCCTTCCTGTGCGCCTGCCGCTCGACTTCGTTCGACGCTGCGGTCGAGTGCTGGGGCGGGCGCGTCGTGCAGGCGGAGGACGACAGGCCACCACAGCAGCCGGTCGCGCCGATAGACTACACCGCAGACCTGTCATGCCCGCTGCTGGGGCTGTTCGGCGCAGAGGACGCAAGCCCGACGCCTGAGCAGGTGGACCAGCACGAGGCAGCGCTGAAGGCCGCCGGCAAGGACTACGAGTTCCACATGTACGAGGGCGCGGGGCACGGCTTCTTCTACTATGACCGCGGCGCGTACCGGCAGGAGCAGGCAGTGGACGGGTGGAACAAGCTCTTCGACTTCATCGGCAAGCACCTGAGTTAACCGGGCTTGAGCTAACAACAGAATTGGACAGGGACAATTTAACGGAAGTGGTAGGCTTGTGCGGCTAACGCACAGGCCTACCACTCTATCTTTTGGCCGAACCAAGGCTCAAAGTTATACAGCGCGACCACTTTTTCGCACCATTCCTTCTGTTCATCCGGAGTTCCGCCGGCGAGCATCCACGCGATGCCTACATTGTATGCCGTGTAGTAAGCGTCGCCGCGCGTTCGGTCTGCGAGTTCCTCCCTGCTGATTTCTCTAACGAAACCTGCCTTGCGCGACAATACGCAAGCCCTAGCGAAATGGCCTACTTCCGGTTGCTGCTGACCTATATTTCGATATGCTTGCTTTATGTTGTCGGCAAGGATGTCGGACGAGTACCACTCATTGAGAGCATCGAAGTCCGTCATTAGTATGGACACGGATTCAGGTGCAGTCTGCTCGGATGTACAGGCGATCACCAGTACAACAAGTACAGTAACGAAAATCGCAGTGATGGATTTTAGCATCTCAGCAGCAGCCAGATATACAAATGAAAATTCCTCCAAGCATGCACACTCTGCTTGGAGGAACTCTCTTGTGAAGGGTGGTTATATTGCCTCGTTAGGTGTGCACTAACTCAGCGAGGCAATTTAGTTGTGCGGGTCGTATTCGCCAGACCAGTATTCGGCGGTCAGTTCCAGTACTTTGCGGAGAGCATGCTCGCACCTAGTCTCATGCTCACTCGCGATTTCATCCCACTGCCCGCTGCGGATGAGCGCGCGGCAAGTGTTGCGATTGTAATCGCCGTGCAGTACGCCGTTCAACGTATCGACCCACGCAGCCGCGGCGCTCTCTTGCATGTCCTCGAAGGCAGCCTCCACCGCAGCGGATATGTCGTCAGACTCAAAAGCCTCGTCAATTGCCCTTTCGACAACCTCTTCGGTGAACTCCACCCCCAAGTTTTTCAGATAGCGCTTATTTTTCCAAGCGCTATTCTCAATGCGCGATATTCGCGCATCCTCCAGATTCACCGCACGCAAAACTGCGCGCACTATCTTCCTTATCAGCTTGTCCATGTACTTACGCCTCCGCGTATAGAATAGTCGTTCTATAACGACCTCAATATCGCACATGAACATTTGTTCGTTATCAAGTATTTTAGATAGTCAGTTCTGCATTCAGGGGATTTACTCTCGCCAAGCTCTGGCTTCCCTTTATTTTAGGAGTGCATAAAACAGTAGGAATCTGTGGGCACACTCATAAATGAGATCACAGGAAACTAATGATAATGGAGCGAACGAGATTGCCGTAAAGCAATCCTCCATTCGCTCCATTCTTCTCGTCCTGTATATTCTGTTAGATTAGTTCCTAGCGCCAGTAGCGGGAGATGTTTTCTTCTTCCTTGGTCATCATTTCCAAGACGGCGGGGCGGTCTTCCTGCGTGGCTTCCAGCGCGCGCTTGATGGCGCCGTTCACCTCGTCGGGGTTATCCACGCGCTCTGCGTAGGCACCCAAGCCCTCAGCGACCTTTGCGTACTCGCCGCCAAGCCTGTTGCTGCCCCAGTGCTCCGTCGCATGCGGGAAGTGGTCGTAGTAGTGCGTCATCACGCCGTTGTTCAGGATGATCGTGAGCGTACCGATGTTGGAGCGGGCGGCGGTCTCGATATCCAAGCCTGCCATGCCGAACGCAGCGTCGCCCATAATGTTTATCACCGTCTTGTCGGGCGCTGCCATCTTCGCGCCGAGCGCCAAGCCCAAGCCATAGCCAAGCTGCGTTGATTTGCCCCAGCCAAGGTAGCCGCGCGGTGTGGTTACGGGCCAGAACGGCACAATCTGTTCGCGCGGGTAGCCGGAGTCGTGGGTTACGATGGTGTTGGCGATGTCAACATTCGCCATCATCTCATTGAAGACGCGGTACGGGCTGATGGGTACCTCGTCCGACACGAAGTTCGGCCCCCACTCTGCCATGTACTCGTCGCGAATCTTCTTGATTTCGTCGCGGACGCCGTTCACATCTCCGCGACCTTCCGCACCGACCTGACTCTTCACCTCTTCGATCATCTGCCGCAGCACAACCTTGGCATCGCCGACCGCGCCGTAGTCCGCGCGGTAGTCCTTGTTGATGTCCTCCGCGCAGTTCGTGATGTGCGCGAGCGTAACGCCGGAAGGCATCGGTGCGTTGAAGTTGGATATGGTGAAGCTAGTGCCGATGCCGGCAACGAGGTCTGCATTTTCGAGGAAGCGCGCGCACATCAGCGTGCCGGACGACGCGCCTGTGCCGAGCGAGAGAGGATGCGTCTCCGGGAATGCGCTCTTGCCCGCGAGCGTGGTCATCACGGGGATGTTCGTAAGTTCGGCAAACTCGATGAGCTCGGGCGTGGCTTCGGCGTACAGCACACCCTGCCCGACATTGATGACCGGCGCGCTTGCGTTGAGCAGCGCCGTTACCACATCGCGCACATCTTCGGGGGACGCGCCCGACTTGTGTACTTCGACCGGCTTGTAATTCAATTCGCCGGGGAACTCTGCGGCGGCGACATCGCCAGGGAACTCCAGCAGTACAGGACCGAGCCTACCGTGCTTGAGGTGCGTCATCGCGCGCCCGACCATCTCGGGTATGCGTTCCGGCATGTTGATGATCGCCGCCCACTTGGTGATGCCCTGATAGTTGGGCACGGACTCGAAGTTGGGATGTACCCCTTGCCGTGGAGCGGGATTGCCGCCCGGAATGGCTAGGAACGGCACGGAGTCGGCGAAGCCCTGCGCCACGCCGCCGAACGCGTTCTCGGCGCCGGGTCCGGTCTGCATCGTGAAGACGCCAATCTTGTTGCCATTGTGGACGCGGCTGAATCCGTCCGCCATATTAACCCCCGCGCGCTCCTGCCTGCACAGGATGGGGCGTATGCCCTCACGCGAGCATGCGTCGATTAGGGGCTGCGCCGGGAAGCAGGATAGCCATTCCACGCCTTCCGCTTTCAGTATTTTTGCCATCGCTTCGTAGCCGTTCAATGTATGTCTCCTTCGGATATGGGTTGATATGGTAAGGATAGGGAATTATACGGAAAGGTTGACAAGTCAAGCCGCCACTGGTAGATTGGGTATG
>VXNZ01000009.1:152860-157738 GCA_009840355.1 Chloroflexota bacterium | reverse complement strand
AGGCGCAGCAGCCCGGTCTGAGCCAAGAGGATATTCAGAGCGCCATCGAAACGGCAGTCGCGTCGGCTGTCGCGGCAGCGGTGCCCGCGCCTGCACCTCCGGCTGCTATGGCAATGTCCGAAGCCCAGGGAACACTTAATATCGGCTTCAAGGAGCTATGGGCCTTCAACAACAGCCCGCTGAGTGCGGAAAGCAATGCGTTAGTTTACGCCGGTAACATTTCAAGCGAAACGCTGCTCAAATTAAACAAAGATGTTGAAGTTATCCCACAGACGATAAGCGAATGGAGTGTAGATGATTCGGGAAGCGTGTGGACGCTCAAGGTCAGGGAAGGGGTTCAGTTCCACAAGGATTGGGGTGAACTCAAAGCTGAAGACATTGTGTACACGATGCTGCAATCCGCCTCACCGGACAGCATCAACACTCAGCAGAATAGAATGGAGGCGTTGTTCACCCAGGAGGGGGGCGGTACTAGGGTCATCGACGATTACACGATCGAGGTGGACACGGTAACTCGTCAGGCTGACTTCATCTATAAGCTGTTCGTTCCCGAGGTATTGGCGACGGTCAGCAAGAAGATGTTCGATGAGGTGGGCGACGAAGCAGCCGGCCCTCAAGGTGTGGGAACCGGCTCCTGGGAGTTCGTCGAGCAGAGAAGTGGCGAGTACTGGAAGTTCCAGGCGGTCGCGGACCACTGGCGCCAGTCTCCCGAGTTCGCCGAGCTGATGCTCAGGCAGATTCCTGAGGAAGCCACCAGAGTCGCCAACTTCAAGACTGACAAGCTGGACACCTTCCTTATGACTTTCGACTCCAAGCGCGATCTGGATGAACTCCCCGACATTCGTTATATGGCGGTTGCCAACGGGGGCAGCACTCATATAGGTTTGCATCCCAACCATTATGTGGGGATGGGAGAACCGGACTTCGAGGAAAGGCGTCCTGGGGCGTTTAACTGTCTGAAAGATAACGCCTGCCCCTGGGTATCCCCCAATCCGGACCTTAACTCCCCTGAATGGGAGCGTGCCCGGAAAGTAAGAGAAGCCATGTTGATTGCGGTTGACTACCAAGAGGTAGTAGATACCCTTATTGACGGTGAGGGTACACCTCAATCTCTGTGGACATGGGAAAACCGCGTACAGGAACTGAACCATGCATATCGTGTGCGCCCATTTGACCCGGAGAGGGCGAAGCAACTCCTGCAAGAAGCCGGCTACGAAGATGGCTTCCATATAGAGGTAACCGCCAGTATCCGTAACATAGCGGGTGAAGAAGAGTCCTGCGAGGCTGTGGCGCAATACTGGAATGACATCGGCATCACCACCAAGATCAACCGGGTGCCGGCATCAACCATCATCCCCATAGTCCAGGCGCGTGAGTACGTTGGTCTGAACTGCCACGGAACCGGCGGCAAAATTGACCCGGTGATAATATTGGACGCCATGGTGTCGAATGCCGGCTGGTCAGCAGGTTTCGACCATCCTTATCTGGAGGATGTGTTGGTTCCGAAGTTGGGAGAGGTCTCAAGCGATGCCGGACACTGGATAGTCATGAACGAAATCGCCGGGTTCATCTACGAAAATGCTCTGGACGGCGGTTTCTATAGCGTGAACATCCTGTGGCCTCTGAGCCCCAGGGTGAATAGCTGGATAGATGGTCTGCAGCATGGAGACCCCAGGTCCCTGGGCTCGTATGAGTACGCGACTCATCGATAGTGGCTGGCAAGGTGCCGTAGCACCGAATCCATAGCGAACTAAGAAGCAGCGGCAAGGGCGAAACCCTGCCGCTGCTTTCTTTTCCGAACCGATTGCGCGCGTCGGCTGCATCGCCACCGGTTGATTCCGATGCTCAAGATGTGCCTGTCCAGCAGGACCATGCCCACCAGTGGGTGAACACCAACTGCTCCGCGTTCGACGAATCTGGGTTGACCGTCTCAGACCACTGTTACGCCGTACACGTCGAAAACAGCCTCGCTGCCATCGGACCAGGACCGCCTCACCTTCACCCACCACAGGCAACTCCATGTCGGCCACCATCATCGTCGGCAAGGTCAAGTAGCCGTTGAAGCCGGTGTCAATCACGGCATTGACTTCCTCCACCTGCCCAGCCGGACATTGCAAGGTAATGGTTGCGACAGCTTAGAGGCTGACGTTCACGAAGCCCTCTATCAACTGAGCCTCCGCAGGGAACTGCCCCCGAAGCGATACAGCGCCCGATGCCCGACCCGCATCAGCCAGACGTGTCGCCCGGCTGTTGCCGCCGAAGGCGCTCGGATGCGGCGATGGCGTCCTTGCCGATTGCATAGCTTCCGCTTCCGCTACCAAGGTCAATGGCGACTACCTCGCCCTTGTGGTCCTCCTCGACAAGACAGCGAATGTCCCGCTCATAAATCTCCTTACCGAGAACGGCAGTCTCTTCACGCGATAGGTTCGGGAGCGCTGAGGTCTCTCTTGGCAGTGCGAGTTCGTCGGGGGGTCTGTGTCTCTCATCTTTTTCCTCTTACGGACTTATCACTACACGTCTCATTTGTGAGTATGGTCGTCCTTCTGGTAGATGCTGCGCACCATCGTCGCCACCCAAGGCTGCGCTCTCTTCGGGACACGCGTCAACGAGTTGGTCATGAAGTGTGTGTGGCAGCGCTGCCAGCAGCCGTCCGCGGAGGAGGTCCCCCAGCACGAGCGAGTTGTCGCACAACTTGATGAGCGCTTCGGGCAGGCAGCCTCAATGCTGGACGAAGCCGGAGCGGGCATCCTTGCGTTCACGAGCTTCCCGATGGAGCACTGGAAGAAGATCTGGTCGAACAGTCCGCAGGAGAGGCTGAACAAGGAGATAAGGCGCAGGACCGATGTGGTAGGCATCTTCCCGAACCGATCGGCGGCGCTACGGCTGGTCGGCGCGGTGCTCGCCAAGCAGAACGATGAGTGGATAGTAGGTCGTCGATACTTGACGCCGGCATCAGCAGCTTACAGCGAAGTGTTGCCGGAGATGCAGCTCACGCAGCCGACTGCGGCCTGATTAGAACAAAAGGATTTGACAATCTCACACACCACTTGACGGAACGCTACTACGTCTCTCCGTCGTCGTTTCGTCTTACATCAAGCAATTCAACCCGAAAACTCCTTGACCTAAAATCACGGACATTCACTTACTTAACCTAATACTAGTTCAATACTTTAGATTCAGACAATCACCTGCTCGACTTTCCAAAGGCTATGAATACACTAGCTGGCATTTATCTCCGCAAGGCTAGCGTTCTCGTCCGGGACTCTCATTGCGATGTTCAGTCAGTCGATCATTACTGTGCATGCTCAGACGCCCGAGACTGTCTGGGGATGAGATAGATTTAGTCGTCCCTTCCCATCAAGTTGCTGCAATAGCGCAGTTTGACGCTGTGTGGAGTGTGACGAGATCGCAGAGTTACGCTATGACAATCGCAACCAAGCTTGCCGCATCCATTATCCTCGTCGCCGTCGCGCTCGCGCTCGCTTTCTTGGTCACATCCCGCGCCTACGCCCAACAGAACTGCACGCAGGTAAAGATGATTTACTCGGAGGCTTGGAATACGCTCTACATGATCGATGGCAACGGCAATCGCCTCGTTGACATCCGAAGCGGCAATAACCTGAGCAATCGTCAAGTCAATTCCTACATCGTGTTGCGAGGAATCCCGTCCAGGATTGGGATTGAGATTGAAGGCACGGGCGAAAAGAGATATGAATATCGCACCAGCGTTTGGCAGACCGGCGATAGAGGCTACGAGGATGAAAGCGACAACGACTTCGATGACGCTGTGATTCTTCTCTCGTCCATCAGCTGCCCGGGAGCGGGAACCCCACCTCAGCTAAAACGGGGAGCGCCGAACCCTCCCAATACGCCTCCCCCAAGCATACAGTCGGTCGGTGCAGACAACGTTACCGAGACGACCGCGCGAGCAGTCGTGAACATAGCGGACCACGACGGCACTGAGTTGACTGTCAAATTACGCTACCAGCAAAAGGCAGATGTACAGGACTGGACTACCGATGTCGAGACTGCCGAGGCAACCAGCAGTACGAGTCAGGCAACCAAGAGCCTGGAGAACCTGTCTCCGGATACGCAGTACGTGCTACAGGCGACGCTCGACAGCACATTCCCCGACAATGCAACGAAGGAACATACATTCACGACAGAACGCCAACCCAGTGTACGGTCGGTTAGTGTTGGTAACATCAAGTGGACTTCGGCGAAAGCAACCATTAATATCGCCGACTCGAACGGCAGCACGCAAACCGCAAAGCTGCAGTATCGGAGCACGAGTCCGCAGGGCCAATGGAGCATGCCTGCTCTGGAAGAAATCAGCATCGGCGCAACCGTGCAGATCGACCTCAGTGGATTGACCTCGGACACCGTTTATGAAGTGCAGGCGTTTCTCGACAGCTCGTTCCCTGATAAGAGGATAGCGTACACGTCATTCAGAACGCTTCGCTATCCCAGCATCTCGAATCTTGAGGTCAAGGACGAGACGCAGACCACTGCCAACGCAGTGATTACAATAGCGGACCCTGACGGCAGTTCTCAGACTGTCCATATGCGCTATCGCACCACCACGCCTCAGGGAGAATGGAGCGATACTCAGGAGACTACCAGTACCACCGACAGCGCAGAGGTCAAGCTGTCCGGTCTAACTCCCGATACCGAGTATGAAGCCGAAGTCTCTCTGACTTCCGACTTCAGCGTATCCGAAACGGACATCTTTAGGACGCTTCCGCCCGACCCCGTAGTGTCGGGTGTGAGCATTGATGACGAAACTCAGACCGCTGCCACAGCAAACATCAGCATAGCTAACGCCAACGGCACTTCCCAGACCGTGCATCTGCGCTATCGCACCACCACGCCTCAGGG